>JALEPO010000194.1 GCA_022768695.1 Clostridia bacterium | reverse complement strand
TAGCGGTAATAAATTTAACTGATAATGGAGGAATTGCCATGCGTATTAGCTATAATAGATTGTGGAAACTACTAATTGATAGGAATATGAATAAAAATGATTTAATAAAGGTATCAGGGATAAGTACAGCATCTATTGCTAAGCTTGGGAAGGGTGATAATATTACAACTGATGTTCTTTTGAAAATATGCAAATCAATGAACTGTAGTTTAGAGGATATCATGGAAACAATAGATGACTAAATGTACTAAAAAAGACACGTTTTATTATATAATAAAATATTATACAAAAATAGATTAATAACAACGATGAAAGGAGCTTGTATGATTACAGGTGAGTTAAAAAATAAAATTGATAAAATTTGGGATACAATATGGACAGCCGGTATATCTTCACCAACTACTGTGCTTGAACAGATTACATATTTGATGTTCATGAAACTTCTTGATGATAATGAAATTAAAAAAGAGGGAAATGCCGCTGCGCTTGGTTTCCCGTATAAAAGTAAATTGTTCAAAGAAGGAGAGTATACTCCGGATGAAGGCAACACAAGTATTGCATACAACGAATTGAGATGGAAAAACTTTCATAATGCCGAACCAAACCTAATGTTTGACACTGTAAGAAATTTTGTGTTTCCGTTCATCAAATCGGTTAATGGGGATGGCAAAGATACAGCGTTTTCACGCTTTATGAATGATGCGGTTTTTTTGATTCCAACACCAAAAGTACTTGCTGTATGTGTTGACACATTAAATGAAATTGATATGAGCAATAAGGATATTATGGGTGATGTTTACGAATATTGCCTTGGTCTAATGTCTTCGGCGGGAGCACTCGGGCAGTTTAGAACTCCTCGACACATTGTCGATATGATGGTGGAGCTTATGCGCCCGTCTATAACGGATAAAATTCTTGATCCCGCAATGGGAAGTGCCGGATTTTTGCTCGGTAGTGCAAAATATTTACAGAAGAATTATCGAAATGAATTAATGAGAAAAGATGTTGCCGAGCACTATAATAAAACTATGTTTAATGGTTTCGATACAGATCCAACTATGCTTCGTATAGGAGCAATGAATATGCTTCTTCA
>JALEPO010000127.1 GCA_022768695.1 Clostridia bacterium | reverse complement strand
ATTGCTATTCGACAGCTTAATATTTGATAAAGACAAAATTCGCTTTGTCAACAGGTCCAAAGGCTCACGCTTGTAAATTTTACAATAAAAAGTAATTCCTAAAGTAAAGATAGATTATATCACTGGTCATTGATCGGATACATTGTACTCACGAAAAAAAGCCGTATAACATATTATAAGGCGGGGAGTGATGAAGTATGAGGTTAGGAATGAAAAGACGAAACTTTAAATTTTTTCCTCTAATAGCTTTTTTTATAATTATATTAATGTTTGTTTTAACAGCCATAGCAGCAAAACGTTTAGAACCAACATTCGTATCTCAAGCTCATTCTTATGCTAATACAATGGTTACGGATATAATAGAAAAAGCGGTTAATGACGTTCTCTCCAACGGCAATTATTCGGAAACTACGCGTATTATTGACAGTGGCTCCGCCACATCTGTAGAGGCGGATACGGTAAAAATTAATAAGCTAAAATCGGAATTGACAGTAAAAATTCAAAATGATATAGCAGCACAATGCAGCGCAAAGATTTATATTCCACTCGGAAGCGCGTCAAAATTGTATATATTATCAGGCTGGGGGCCTAAAATTCCTGTTTCTATATATCCGGCTGCAATAGTAAATACAAATTATAAAGAAAGCTTTGAATCTGCCGGAATTAATCAGGTCAGACATGAAATTGCAATAAATGTAGATGTAAAAATGCATTATGCGGGTTATATGCTTGATGAAACAGAGATAATAAATACAGATGTGCCGGTTCTTGAAAGTATTATTGTCGGAAATACTCCTGAGTATTTTGGTTCGGGACAAATGAATATGTCGGTAAAATAAGTTTAAATATACAAAAATGTTGACCTTGAAAATGAAAAATGATATAATATTTATATAAATCTTTATGAACCTGAAGTAAGAGGGTATTATGGAAACTATAAAAAAAAGAATTGAAGAACTAACTGAAAAACTAAATTATCATAATTTTAAATACTACGTTGAGGATAATCCTGAAATTTCCGATTTTGAATTTGATGCGATGTTACAAGAGCTCGAAAAGCTCGAAGAGCAATATCCTCAATACAAAAAAAATAATTCTCCGACTATGCGTGTCGGCGGAGAAGCTGTTTCTGAATTTGCAGAAGTTACACATTATGTTCCTATGCAAAGTTTGCAAAAGGCATTTAGCAAGGAGGAACTGATTGATTTTGACAGACGTGTGCGTGAAGTGATTAATAATCCGGAATACGTTGTTGAACATAAAATAGACGGATTATCTGTATCGTTAGAATATGTGAACGGTGAATTTGTGCGCGGCTCTACAAGAGGTGACGGAATTACAGGTGAAGATGTTACGGAAAACCTAAAAACGATAAAAACAATACCGCTTAAATTAAAGGATTCAATTCCATTTCTTGAGGTGAGAGGCGAGGTTTTTTTATCTCGTGACAATTTTAATAAAATAAATGCTTTACTGGAAGCTACTGAACAGCCTCTGTTTGCAAATCCAAGAAACGCTGCCGCCGGTTCACTGCGTCAGCTTGATTCAAAAGTAGCCGCAAAGCGTGGGTTGGATATTTTTGTATTTAATATTCAGCAAATAGATGGTGTATCTGTAAATTCTCATATTGATGGTTTACGTTTCCTTAAGGAACAAGGTTTTAAGACTATTTTAAATGATTCAATTTTCAAAAATATAGATGATGCTTATAGTCAAATCTTGAGAATAGGTGATGAACGTGATAGTCTGTACTTTGATATAGATGGTGCAGTTATTAAAGTAAATGATTTTGCAGCCAGGGCGGAACTTGGTTCTACAGCAAAATTTCCACGTTGGGCAATTGCTTATAAGTATCCTGCAGAAAAACAGACAACCGTAATACGGGATATAAAGGTGCAAGTAGGAAGAACAGGAGTGCTGACGCCGCTTGCTGTATTGGATACTGTTCGCATAGCCGGCTCTAATGTATCACGCGCAACACTTCATAATATTGATTTTATAAAAGAAAAAGATATACGCATTGGTGATACTGTGGTTATTCAAAAGGCGGGAGATATTATTCCCGCAGTGGTAGAGGTTATTAAAGAAGAACGTACAGGTGACGAAATTGAATTTACTATGCCTGACCACTGTCTTGAATGTGGCGCAGAGGTTGTCAGAGAAGATGGCGAAGCTGCATATCGTTGTACAGGTATTAATTGTCCCGCACAAAGATTACGCAATATAATTCATTTTGTTTCAAGAAATGCTATGAATATTGATGGACTTGGTCCGTCGATTATAGAGCAGATGCTTGATAGAAATCTTATTGAAACAGCAGCAGATTTATATTTTGTTAAGGCAGAAGATATTGCTGAGATGGATAAAATGGGAGAAAAATCAGCAGCTAATCTTATTGCCGCACTTGAAAACTCGAAAACTAACCCGTTATATAGATTGATTAACGCATTGGGTATACGTCATATAGGTGAAAAGGCGGCAAAAAGCCTGTCAAAAGCGTATAAAACGCTTGACAATATCAAGAATGCGACTGTTGAAGACCTTGTTCAGATTGATGATATAGGTGAAAAAATGGCTGTTTCTGTGGTTAAGTTTTTTAACGAACCGCAAAATATAAGTTTTATCGAAAAATTGGAAATAGCAGGTGTAAGCTGTGTTGACGACAGTGATAGTCAGCTTGTTGAAAACCGTTTTGAGGGTAAGGTTTTTGTATTGACAGGTACTCTGGTTAAATATAAACGCAGCGAAGCTTCTGCAATAATAGAAAGCTATGGAGGAAAGACTTCATCCAGCGTATCAAAAAAAACAAGCTATGTTCTTGCCGGTGCAGAAGCAGGCAGTAAGCTTGAAAAGGCTCAGAAACTCGGGATTACTATTATCAGCGAGGATGAATTTGAGGAGATGGTCAAATGATAGCTAAAAGAGCTAATGAATTAAAAGATGAGCTTATTAAAATACGACATACGTTGCACAAAACTCCCGAAACTGATTTTGTGGAGTTTAAGACCTCGGCGTATATACAAAAAAAACTTATTGAATATGGTATTCCTTTTGAAGTAAAAGCCATGACAGGTATTTCAGCTATTATCAAAGGAAAGAATGATGGTAAAACCGTATTATTAAGAGCCGATTTTGACGGTTTACCTATAAAAGAGGAAAGCGGAGTTGACTTTTCTTCTGAAATTGATGGATATATGCATGCCTGCGGTCATGATGTACATGCGGCATGTCTTCTTGGCGCAGCAAAAATTCTGAATGAACATAAAAACGAAATAAGCGGCAATATAAAGCTTATTTTTCAGCCTGCCGAAGAAGGCGCCGGCGGTGCTCTGCCTATGATTAAGGAGGGTATTATGGAAAATCCGAATGTAGACGGAGCTTTTGCGCTTCATGTGGAGCCGCTTGAAAATGTAGGGAATATACAAATCAAAGATGGTTCTGTAATGGCGTCACCGGATGATTTTGAAATTATAATTCATGGAGTAGGGGGGCATGGCGCACACCCGGAAGAATGTGTCAATCCCATTTCTGTCGGAGCGGAAATATTGCGCAAATATCATACCTTATCTTCTGATTATAAGCTTCCGTGCGTTGTTACCATCTGTTCATTTAACGGCGGAAGCTGCAGAAATGCAATTCCTGATACAGCAGTAATAACAGGGACCGCGCGTTCGCTTGATCCTATAACCCGTAAAAAGCTTGTTGAATTACTAAAGAAAATTGCATCTGATACGGCAACGGATATGAATGCTTCTATTGAATTCAATTTCAATGTTCTTTTTCCGCCTGTAGTTAATAATTCGGAAATGAATAAGATTGTAGCCGAAAGCGCAAGGCAATTAGGTTTAAATATAACATATCTTACAAAGCCTTCTATGGCGGGAGATGATTTTTCATATTTTGGCGAACGAGTTCCTTCTTCATATTTTAAGCTTGGAGTAGGTAATGAAACGATAGGGGCAATTTATCCCATACATAGTCCAAAATTTAAAGCAGATGATCGCGCGTTACCGTTAGGAGCAGCAATTATGGCGCAATCAGCACTAAATTTCTTAAATAAATAGGACGGGTATACCATAATTATTTTATGTAAACAATGGTGACAAAAATGAATTACTTAAAAACACAGAATCTTCCTGACAGGCCTGTTAGGGGAGTGATTATAGATTCTAAAATATCACCGGAATCAGTAGAAACATTAACAAGAATGGGGATTACTGTTTTTTTCTCCTGCAAGATTTCTTCGTTGAATGATTCTATATGCACTCATCCTGATATGATGATACATCATTTGGGTGGAAATAAATTTATTACTGCTCCAGAAGCGTATGACTTTTTTTCAAAAAACTTAACCGGAGCAAATATAATAAAAGGAACACATTTTTTAAAAGAAAAATATCCCAAGGATATTGCATACAATGTTGCAGCATTTGGTGATTTTGTAATCTGCAATGTTCCTCATACTGCTCCTGAAATTTTATTTGAATATCAAGCAACAAATAAAAAAATTTTAAATACAAAACAGGGTTACAGTAAATGCAGTATATGCATAATTTCCTATGATGCAATTATTACTGCTGACAGCGGAATTTATAATATTGCATATAATAATGGGATTGATGTCTTGAAAATATCAGAAGGAAATATTCTCTTGCCCGGTATGTCATATGGATTTATAGGCGGAGCAACCGGAATGCTGGATAAGAATCTTCTTGCAGTAAACGGAAATATAAAAAAGCATCCCGACTTCACAATGATTAATAATTTCTGTAAAAATCATGGTGTTGACATTATATCGCTTAATCAAAACGAAATTGTAGACATCGGTTCAATAATTCCGATATTTTGATGTTATATTTTTGTTAATTTGTGGCATATCTTATGCAATATGACAATATAACAGTAGAAATTTATTATTTTTTATGTTAATATAATGTTAGGATTTATTTTAATTTAGGAGGAAATTAAAAATGTCTAAAGATATAACGTTAGTTATTATGGCTGCGGGTATAGGATCGCGCTTCGGCGGAGGAATAAAACAGTTAGAACCTGTGGGTCCAAATGGTGAAATTATAATGGATTATTCAATTCATGATGCACTCGAGGCAGGATTTAACAAGGTTGTATTTATAATACGCAAGGATTTAGAAAAAGACTTTAAAGAAATAATCGGAAACAGAATAGAAAAATTATGCAAGATTGACTATGCTTTTCAGGAATTAGATAATTTACCTGACGGATTTATAAAACCAGACGGCAGAACTAAGCCATGGGGTACTGGTCAGGCTGTTTTGGCGTGCAAGGGAATTGTAAATGAGCCGTTCGTCATTATAAATGCCGATGATTATTACGGTAAAGAAGCATTTGTAAAAGTACATGATTTCTTAATTGATGCAGAGCCAAGAAAATATTGCGGAGCAGGCTTTATTTTGAAAAATACATTGAGTGATAACGGAGGAGTCACAAGAGGAATCTGTAAGCTTGATGCTGAAATGAATCTTATTGATATTGCCGAAACTCCGGATATTATAAAAACTGCAGATGGTGCTTCGGCTGGAGGACAAGTAATAGACGCTGAATCATATGTTTCAATGAATATGTGGGGCGTGACTCCGGAATATATTGACTTGCTTGAAACGGGTTTTCAGGATTTTTTGGCTAATGTTGAAAAAGATAATTTAAAAGCTGAATTTTTAGTTCCGGTATACATGGATAAGCTTATAAAAAATGGTGAAATTACTGTTAAAATGCTTGAAACAAATGATAAATGGTTTGGCGTAACATATAAAGAGGACAAAGAATCTGTAGCTAATGCATTTAAAGACTTATACGCAAAGGGTGTATATAAAAATAATTTGTATGAATAATTCATCTAAACTCTTTAAATTATATGGACAAGTTAATTGATGCAGTAACTATTGCGAGATATTTCAACTTATAACAGTGATAATATTCAAGCCAAAAAGTCAGTGCAATTTATTATTGTGCACTGGCTTTTTTTGCTCCCCGCGGATATATTGCGAGGATTTACAGCAATACAGACTGTAGAGATTTTGGGCTGCCGACATTATGTCGACAGCCTTAATATGTTTACCGCATAACTTTTTTAATTGTCTGATATTTGTCAATAAATCAAGCTATTTGCCCATAGCCGGACTCCGAGTTTAATTTTCTCGCGGCTTAAATCTCCGAAGCCTATTACAAGTTTGTCGTTTTCTATAGGCTGCGTATCCTTTTTTATGTTGAATGAGTTCATGGAAAGTAGCTTTACGCCGTGTCGGCGCGCATTCTGCTTCACCTCGTTCGCGCTTGTGCCGTTAAGTGCAACGCTTATATAGGTGCTGCCCGACGTGCCGCATAGCTCAATTTTGTCACCGAATACTTCATAAAGACATTCTTGCAAATATCCGCGCTTTTCCTTGTATATTCTGCGCATTGCCTTGTAATGCTTTGTGAAATATCCCTTGTTTATAAACTCCGCAACTGACAGCTGTTCGATTTTTGAGGTAAGCGCATAATAATAGGCGTGACCACGCTTCCAGAGCGCCAAAAGCTCCGGCGGCAATACCATGTATGCGGTTTTTACGGCAGGGCAGAGGGAACGGGCAAAAGAACCTAAATATATTACTTTATTGTTTTCGTCCATGCTGTAAATGGTTTTGTGGGAGTCCCATTGTATTTCCGAATCACAGCAATTTTCGATAATATATCTTCCGTCCTTTTGCTGCGCCCAGCTGAGAATGGCGCGGCACTCCTTCTCGTCCATTGCGTCACTTCGTGGAAAACGCGCATTCGGGTCTGTGAAAAGTATATCTCCATCGGAGGAATAAAGCGCGCCAATATCAAATTTGCCGGTATTGGGGGGAAGAGTAACTGCTTTGTTTCTGTAGGCGGTCAGCACTCTGTAAAAGTGTGTGTCGCATGGATTTTCCATGATAAATGACGTATCGGCAGGAAACAGCACTGCTAACGAGGCAAGCAGATATTCCGCACCTGCGCCTATAATTATTCTGTCCGGAGAGCATTTAACGCCGCGGAATGAATAGAGATATTTTGAAATGGCATTTCTTAACTCAAATTCTCCGCCCTTGTCAACATATGAGAAAATATCTATTCCGTCATTGTAGGAAATGTCCTTAAGTATTTTTCCGTATGCCGCTCGGTTTATTCGTGAGATGTCTATACCGTTAGGACTGAAAACAACGTCTTCCGGTGCATTCGTTTCCCAAGGGGTTTCTCCGTATGCGATCGACTTGAAGGATACAATATACCCTTGTCGTGGTACTGAAATTATGTATCCGGTATCCAGAAGCATTTTGTACGCTCCGTCCACTGTATTTTCCGAAATTCCAAGCTGT
>JALEPO010000123.1 GCA_022768695.1 Clostridia bacterium | reverse complement strand
ACACTCGGTATGGTGCGGATAACAGGACTTGAACCTGCACCTCGTGAAAGACATGAACCTGAATCATGCGCGTCTGCCAATTCCGCCATATCCGCTTAAAATTATTGCCTGCTTATTTTTACACGGTACAGGTACACCGAGGAGGAGCATGACGCTTAATCCTCATATATCAAAACGGATAAATCCGATTTAATCAAATCAATAATTCTGTCATATCAACTTGACTTAATTATTATATCAAAGATTCTTACAAATTGCAAGTACTTTTTTTATTTTATATTGCAATTTATAACTTTCGGAAATTTTTAAATAAAATGCTTGACTTATATTTTTTTTTATGATATACTATTAATCGTTCTTAAAAGAAATAAGCCGATGTGGCGGAATTGGCAGACGCCCGGGACTTAAAATCCCGTGGGAAGAAATTCCCGTGCCGGTTCGACCCCGGCCATCGGCACCACCGAAAATGGCTTGAAACCTTGGGTTTTGAGCCATTTTTTTTATTGGTGCCGAATAGGCGTAATATAAACCACCAGTCCTACATTCTGAAGCGCTGCATCTTTTATCGAAGCGCGGCTCTCTACACTTTATTATTCTTCAAAAGCTGTGTTTTTAAGTAAATCATATATACACACGTTAAACACCTGCGCCAATAGCATAAGTTCAAGGTCTGTTACAGAAACAATCGATCTTGCCGTACCTGCGCAAATTATGAACGGGCGCGCAATGATACCGCTCCGCACTGTTGTGGATTATATAGGGGACAATCGTTATATCTTACTTTTCGGAAAAAACAGAAGCGAAAACTCTCCCAAAACGGGAGAGTTTTTATCATTGAACTATCTTATCCTAAAACATAGTATATTCATAAACTGATAAGAAAAGGTGATTATTCGTCAAAAAAATTATCTGAAGGGATTTTTTCAATATCCTTGAGCTTTCGTTCAATAGCTCGGGTACGGACTCCCACCAGTTTTTCAAGCTCGTCACTTGCCATTGTAAGTCTTTTCTGAGTATTCTCAAGAACAGAATTAAAGCGTTCAAATTCTGTTTTAACTGCAGCTAATAGCTCCCAAACCTCGCCGGAACGTTTTTCAATCGCGAGAGTTTTGAAACCCATTTGCAAAGAATTAAGTATTGCCGCCATAGTGCTGGGACCTGCTATATTTATCTTATACTCACGCTGGAGTGTTTCGATAAGTCCTTTGTTTACAACCTCTGCATATAAACCTTCAAACGGCAGAAACATTATTGCAAAATCAGTAGTGTAAGGGGGTTCGACATACTTTGTGTGTACATCTTTGGCAAAGCTTTTAATGCGTCTGATTAGCTCCTTGGACGCGGCGCTGATTGCGGCGGAATCACCGCTGTCGTAGGCATCTTGTAATGAAGAGTAGGCATCGGCAGGGAATTTTGAATCTATTGGAAGATATATAAAGCCCTCTTCCTCGTGCGGGAGCTTGACGGCAAATTCTACAAAATTGCGGCTGCCGGGAATAGTTGCGACATTTTTGTCATATTGCTCCGGCGAAAGTATTTCTTCCAATATAGCGCCAAGCTGTAATTCTCCTAAGATACCTCTTGTTTTTACATTTGAAAGTACTTTTTTTAAATCGTTCACACCGGAGGAAAGCGAATGCATTTGCCCGATGCTTTTATAAAGACTGGAAAGCTGTTGTTCAAGCGTGCGGCGCATATCGCGTATATCGGAATCCATTTGAGAAAACTTTTCTGTTTGAGCATGGCTGATACTTTGTTGATTTTGTGCAAGTAAATCTCCTAAAAGCTTTACTGAATGCTGTGTGGATTCATTTATATTTTTTTCAAGCTGTATATGGTAATTTTTGCCATTTAGATTTTTTGCGAGCAATACGCACAAAATCACAACAGCTGAGATAAGCAAAGCAAGCATAATGATAATAATAAGTTCCAAAATCTATGTCCTCCGATAAATTTATTTATTATAATCATATCACAAAATATTACTCTTTTCAATGAAAAAGTTGTATGAAATTAATAAATGACTTGATTATTGTACTAAATTATGATACAATTAGTATAGTTAAGGTAAAGGGGGATAAAATAAATGTTCAGAAGATTTACCGATGCATTAAAAAAGCAGATGATGAAGGTCAGTTTTCAGGTTGCATTGTTTTCCTGTGTACTAATTGCGGCTTCCTGTATTTTTATTTTTGTAATCACAAGAGCTGCTTTTATGAATGTTATAGAAAGTTCATACCGCGCCAAGACGGATATTATATTCGACATGATAGAATCACATTTGGATCCTGATGTTTATAACGGATTCAGCAGTGAATGGGATATACAAACTGAGGCATATAATTCTATGAGGAATTACCTCAATATGGTTAAGGAAAACTATTCGGTTGATAATATTTTTCTGGCGAAGCTTAATGAAAAAAAAGTTCCTGTATATATAATGGACGTGGAAAAATCGTATGAGAAATTTCATATTCCTAATTCTGAGATGACAGGCAGTATTGCAGGTGAGGTTATAAAGGCTTTTACACTGCACCGCCCTCGAAAGGGAGCATTTTACATAACTGAGAACGGATGGGAATATATAAATGTATATCCTATTCAAGGCGCAAAGTCAAATGCGGAGGCTGTTGCGTGTATCGGCATAAATGCGCAAACTTTGTTTAATCATACATGGCTGATTATGATACTTGTCGCAGTGCTTATCATATTCTGTGTTATTCTTGCCATTGTCTTTTCTAACAAGGCGTTTAAAAAGATTTCAAATCCGTTCTATCAGGACGCTTCAAATACAGATTCTCTGACCGGACTAAAGAATAAAAATTCCTTCTCTGTTGATTTTCATAATATAGAAAATCAGGGACATCAGGAAAGATACAGTATAGTGATGGTAGATTTAAACGGCTTGAAAACAATAAATGATACAAGAGGACATCATATAGGTGATAAGTATATTCAGGACAGCGCCGCTGTATTAAAGGAATCTATTTTCAACCGGAACCATGTTGTTTACCGTGTCGGCGGTGATGAGTTTGCTATAATAATGCAGGATGCGTCATACAATGATATTGACAAACTGGTTTTAAATATTCAGGAGAATACCAAAAAAGCAAATGAAACGGGCGGTTCTATAAAAATTTCAATGTCGGTAGGATATGCGATGTTTGAAAAAAGTGTAGATAGAAACTTCTCAGGAACAATGCAACGTGCTGATACAATGATGTATAACGTAAAACGTGAGTATTATAAAAAGAAATTAAAGGAACAACATCATGAAGTCTAAAAAATACCGGAGCAGACAGCAGCTCCGGTATTTTTTGATAAAGAAGCGTTACAAATTAAATATATTGAGCTTCGGCATATATTATTGCTATGAGTCTGAGAATATTAAAAAAAATTTTCATGATTAAAAAAATTACCCTTGACAAACTTTTTTTGTTGTGGTATTATTATTGCATGAGCAAGGGTGTTCGTTCTTTAGGGAGCGAGCACCCTTTTTAAGTATCAGAGGGGTTAGGAGGAAACTGATATGGTAACAAAGCAGGATATATTGGATTTAATAGAGGAAGAGGATGTCCGTTTTATTCGTCTTCAGTTTACGGATATACTGGGTCATATGAGAAATATGGCGATAACTTCATCTAATATAGAGGACGCGTTGGATAATAAGTGTATGTTTGACGGTTCTGCTATCGAGGGGTTTGTGGATATTGAGGACAGTGATTTATTTCTTTATCCCGATTTGGAAACATTTACTATTTTTCCGTGGCGTCCACATCAGGGAAAGGTTGCGCGTTTAATTTGTGATGTTCATAAGCCTGACGGCACAAAGCTGGTGTGCGATCCAAGACAGGTTCTTAAAAATGCGGTTAAAGAAGCGGAGGATATGGGCTATGTATTTAATGTAGGTCCCGAATGTGAATTTTTCCTCTTCAATACAGATGAGCGGGGAAATCCTACTACAGAGCCGCATGACAGCGCGGGTTATTTTTCGCTTGCGCCTATAGACAACGGCGAAAACTGCCGTCGTGATATATGCCTTACTCTTGAGGAGATGGGATACAGTATAGAGGCATCTCATCATGAGGCGGGAAAGGGTCAGCATGAAATTGTATTCAAATACAGCGATGCAATTACTACTGCTGACAGACTGGTAACCTTCCGTGCGGTTGTAAAAACAATAGCAAAGCGTCATGGTCTGCATGCTACATTTATGCCGAAGCCTATTCAGGGAGAATGCGGAAGCGGAATGCATCTTACAATGTCGCTTTTAAAAGACGGAAAAAATGTTTTCTATAATGAAGAAAATCCTACGAAGCTGTCAAGAACAGCTCAGCAGTTTACTGCCGGCTTGCTTAAATATACTCCGGATATGTCGTGTCTTACAAATCCAACGGTTAACTCATACAAACGATTTACTCCCGGCTATGAAGCACCGTGCTTTATTTCGTGGTCTGAAAAGAACAGAAGCCTTTTAGTTCGCGTACCGTCGTCAAAGGATGAAGAACACGCAAGAATTGAGCTTCGTTCCCCTGATTTAACTGCAAATCCGTATCTTGCAATTGCGGCGTGTTTAAAAGCGGGAATTAGGGGAATAAAGGACAATTTATCGCTGCCGCCGAGCATAGATGTGAATGTTTATAATTTAACCTCCAAGGAGCGTGAAACTCTTGGAGTGGAGAAATTACCTATAAGCTTGAATGAAGCTGTAAGAATAGCGAAAAAATCAGATTTTATCAAGGATCTTTTGGGTGACGAGCTTAAGGAACGTTATTTAGCGGCAAAGGAACAGGAATATGACGAGTACCGAAAGACTATTAATCAATGGGAAATTGAAAAATATCTGATAGAATATTAATTCTGATTTATTTAAAGCTATTATAAAGGGGGGACTGCGATGGAAAATGTCGTACTTGCCTTTTCAAGAGATGATACAGCCGATAAAATCAGAAGAATGCTGGAAGGCAGTGAATATGACGTAATAGCCGTATGTCACTCCCATGCAGAAATTCTCAGACTAATATCCGACCTGGACGAGGTTCTTATAATAATGGGATATAAGCTGCCGGATGCAGTGGTAAATGATGTTGCCGATGATTTAAGAGAGGGACAGAAAATAATCTCCATTATGAAGTCGGAACACCGGGAAATGATAACAAACGAGGATGTTTTTGTTGTTCCGCTTCCCGTTACCCGTCAGGAGCTTATATCAGCAATTGAACTGCTGTGGGGTGTTGTCGAACGCCGCAGAAAAAAGTCAAAGCGAAGTCCGGAGGAGGAAAAAATTATAAATCGGGCAAAGCTGTATCTTATGGAAAATCATCATATGACAGAAGCACAAGCACACCGCTTTATTCAGAAGCGGAGCATGGATACCGGCGAAAAGTTTATTGATATGTCCCGAATGATTTTGGGAATTTAAAGGAGATATAAAATGCAGACATTTAATTTTACAAAAATGCACGGAGCAGGTAATGATTATATATATGTAAACTGCTTTAAAGAAAGAGTGGAGGATATAAACGCAACAGCAAAGGCTGTCAGCGACAGACATTTCGGAATAGGCTCCGATGGACTTGTTCTGATATGTCCGTCGGATAAGGCAGATTTCAGAATGGATATGTATAACAGTGACGGCTCACAGGCTGAAATGTGCGGAAACGCAACAAGGTGTGTAGGTAAGTATGTATATGACAGAGGTCTTACGGATAAGACGCAGATTACACTTGAAACACTTGCCGGAATTAAAATTCTTGACCTTAACGTAAAGGACGGCGCTGTTGAAACTGTAAGAGTAAATATGGGCAGTCCGGAGCTTGTGCCGGAAAATATTCCGATAGCTTCCGACCTTGACCGCTTTATAGCAGAGGACGTTGAGGTTGACGGCAAAACATACAAGGTAACGGGTGTGTCAATGGGTAACCCTCATGCGGTCACATTCATTGACGACACCGACAGTCTTGAAATTGAAAAGCTTGGACCTAAGTTTGAAACGCATAAGCTGTTTCCGCGTAAAATCAATACCGAATTTGCGCAGATTGTCGACAGAAAGACGATTAAAATGCGCGTGTGGGAAAGAGGGGCTGGAGAAACACTTGCCTGCGGCACAGGCGCTTGCGCTACGCTTGTTGCGGCTAACTTAAACGGACTTGTGGACGATGAGGCAGACCTTGTACTTTTGGGCGGAACACTTCATATCCGCTGGGATAAGGCGGAAAACAAGGTCTATATGACAGGCCCTGCAAAGTTTGTTTTTGATGGGACAATAACACTGTAAATAATATATAAGCGAAAGGATTAATAAATATGGCAAAGATTAATGATAACTTTTTAAAGCTTCCGGGCAGCTATTTGTTTTCAACAATTGCAAAGAAGGTTGCGGCATATACAGCGGCTAATCCGGACAAAGAGATTATAAAGATGGGTATAGGCGACGTTACAAAGCCGCTTGCGCCTGCTGTAATTGAGGCAATGCACAAGGCTGTAGACGAGATGGGAACAGCTGATGGCTTCCGCGGTTATGGCCCTGAACAGGGATATGATTTTTTAAGAGATAAGATTGTTGAAAAGGACTATAGGGCGAGAGGTATAGATATTAAATCTGACGAAATTTTTGTTTCCGACGGTGCAAAGTCAGACTGCGGAAATATCGGTGATATTTTCTCAAAGGACAATAAGGTTGCAGTGTGTGACCCTGTATATCCTGTGTACGTTGACACAAACGCAATGGCAGGAAGAGCGGGCGAATTTGTCGGTGAGCACTGGACAAATCTTTACTATATGTCATGCACAGAGGAAAATGGCTTTATGCCGGAGCTTCCAACGGAAAAGGTTGATATGATTTATCTTTGCTTCCCGAATAATCCGACAGGTGTAAGCGCAACAAGAGAACAGCTTAAGCCGTGGGTTGAATACGCAAAGAAAAACGGCGCGGTTATTCTTTATGACAGCGCATACGAGGCGTTTATAACAAATCCGGACGTACCTCACAGCATTTATGAGATTGAGGGTGCAAAGGAGGTTGCTATTGAATTTCGCAGCTTCTCAAAGACAGCCGGCTTTACAGGTACAAGATGCGCTTATACAGTAGTGCCGCATGAGCTTAAAATTGACGGAACAGAGCTTAACAGCTTGTGGAACAGACGTCAGTGCACAAAATTCAACGGAGTACCGTATGTAATTCAGAAGGCAGCCGAGGCTGTTTACTCAGACGAGGGACATAAGCAGACAAGAGAAGCAATTGAGTATTATCTTGAAAATGCGAAAATTATCCGTGAATCGCTTACTGAAGCGGGACTTACAGTGTTTGGCGGTGAGAATGCACCGTATATCTGGGCAAAGACTCCGGACGGCATGAAGTCATGGGATTTCTTTGACAAGCTTCTTGAAGAAGCAGGTGTTGTAACAACTCCCGGAGCTGGCTTCGGACCGAGCGGCGAGGGATATATAAGGCTTACTGCGTTCTCCACTAAGGAAAATACAATAAAAGCAATGGAAAAAATTAAAGCAATTTTGTAAAATATACAGTAGACAAATCAAAATATATGTGTTATAATAATTAGCATAGGATAACAAAATAATTTTGACGAAGCAAAGGCGTTTCGATTAGTACATATTCTCATAGGGGAATATGTACCGATTGAAACGCCTTTTTGTTAAAATTAAATAATTGAAAGGAATGAAAAAAATGGAGTATAACGGATTACCTGAGAAACAGGGTCTATATGACCCGCAATTTGAGCATGATGCCTGCGGTATCGGCTTTATCGCAAATATTAAGGGTAAGACTTCACACGGGATTATAAATCAGGCCATTCAGATTTTAAAAAATCTTGCGCACCGAGGCGGTGTCGGAAGTGAAGTGGATACAGGCGATGGTGCGGGTATTCTTATTCAGATGCCGCATACGTTTATGAAAAAGGTATGTAAGAACGAGGGTATAAAGCTTCCGAAAAAAGGTGATTACGGTGTAGGTATGCTGTTTTTGTCGCCTGATGAGGACACGAGAGCGGCAAGTCTTGAAAGACTTACAACGATTATAAACGAAGAAGGTCAAAAGCTTCTTGGCATAAGAGAAGTGCCTGTTTACGAGGTATGTATCGGCAACAGCGCGCGCGAGGCGATGCCTCATATTGTGCAGGTGTTCATCGGTAAAGGCGTGGAAAGCCTTGACGCTGACTCATTCGAGAGAAAGCTTTATATAATCGGTAAGCTGGCTGAAAAGGAAATCAGAAAAAGCGGAATGGACCATTATTTCTATTTTGCATCTCTTTCGGCGAGAACAGTTGTATATAAGGGTATGCTTACTCCCGATCAGGTTAATGAATTTTACCTTGACCTTAAGGACGTGGATATGGAAACAGCAATTGCGCTTGTACACTCACGTTTTTCAACCAATACATTCCCGTCATGGGAGAGGGCGCATCCTAACCGCTACATTATCCATAACGGTGAAATTAACACAATACGCGGTAATGTAAACTGGGTAAAGGCAAGAGAAAGAATGTTCATGACACCTGAATTTGAAGGTGATATGGATAAAATTCTCCCTGTTATCAACGAGGACGGTTCTGACTCGGCTATGCTTGATAACTATTTGCAGTTCCTGCATTTGTCGGGCTTCTCACTGCCGAGAGCAGTTATGATGACCATTCCGGAGCCTTGGGAAAACAATAATGATATGGACCCGGCTATGAAGTCGTTTTATGAATATCATTCATGTATAACAGAGCCTTGGGATGGCCCTGCGGCAGTTGCTTTCACAGACGGACGCTATGTCGGCGCTACGCTTGACAGAAACGGCTTAAGACCTGCGCGTTACTATGTAACGTCAGACGATATGATTATTCTTTCGTCAGAAGTGGGCGTAACGGACATAGATGAATCAACCATAATAAAGAAGGAGCGTCTGCATCCGGGTAAAATGTTCCTTATTGATACAGAAAAGGGTAAGATTATCTCGGATGAGGAAATCAAGAAATCGGAAGCAATGCATAAGCCTTACGGCGAATGGGTTAAGAAAACTCTTGTGGAGCTTGACAATCTTCCCACAGATACCGGTAAGAAGGGCGATACATGGCATGACCTTGTAAAGCATCTCAAGGAAAGCACAAAGGGTAATGTAAACGAGCATCTCCTCTTAAAGAACTTTATAGTTCTTGAAAATATGTTTGTAAACCGTGAAAACGGTGAGGACACTCTTCCGCTCCTGACTCGTCAGAAGGCATTCGGCTATACATGGGAGGATGTAAACACAACAATCAAGTCAATAGTTGAAAAGGCTGATGACCCTATCGGCGCAATGGGTACGGATATTCCTATTGCGGTTCTTTCGGAAAAGCCGCAGCTACTGTATAACTACTTCAAGCAGCTTTTTGCACAGGTAACAAATCCGCCTATTGACGCAATTCGTGAGCAGATAGTAACCTCAACATATACGCTTTTCGGCTGCGAACAGAACTTGCTCACTTCATCGGAGCTTAACTGCCGCAAGGTAAGAGCGTTAAGCCCGATACTTACAAATGATGAACTCAATAAGCTTCGCAATATAGACCTTGAGGGCTTTAAGTCAATCACAATTCCGTCATTATTCAATAAAAATCAGGAAAATGATATGGAAGCTGCTTTGGAAACAATCTTTGAGGCTGCCGACATAGCTATTGAAAACGGCTATAATATAATTATACTTTCAGATAAGGGTATTGATAAGGATAAAGCACCTATTCCTGCGCTTCTTGCAGCATCGGGACTTCATCATCACCTTATCAGAAAAGGTACAAGAATGAAGGTTTCTATCGTTCTTGAATCGGGTGAGCCGAGAGAGGTGCATCATTTTGCGTGTCTTATCGGCTACGGCGTAAATGGTATCAATCCTTATATGGCATATGAAACAATACAGCAGCTTATTGACGAAAAGCTTGTTGACTACAGCTATGAGGAGGGCGTAAAACGCTTTAACAAGGCTTGCACAAAGGGTATTGTCAAGGTAATGTCAAAAATGGGTATTTCAACAATCCAGTCATATCAGGGTGCTCAGATTTTTGAGGCGCTTGGTATCTCACAAAGCGTTGTTGATAAATACTTTACGGGTACTGCTACAAGAATTGGCGGTATAGGTATGGAGCATATACAGAAGGAGGTATTGCTTCGTCACGGAGAAGCCTTTGACAAGGTAGACGGCAAAAAGGCGCTTAAAACGGGCGGTGAATATAAGTGGAGAGCAAAGGGTGAATATCATATGTTCAACCCTGAATCAATCTACAAATTACAAATGGCGTGTCGTACCGGCAACTATAAGCTGTACAAGGAATACGCAAAGGAAATGGATGAACATCAGCAGCATCAGTGCACAATCCGCGGTATGCTTGATATAAAGACAATTGACAAGCCAATCGCAATTGACAAGGTTGAAAGCGTTGAAAGCATCGTAAAGCGTTTCAAGACAGGCGCTATGTCGTATGGTTCAATTTCGCAGGAGGCTCATGAATGTCTGGCAATCGCCATGAACAGACTCGGCGGTAAGTCAAACAGCGGTGAGGGCGGCGAAAATCCGGAAAGATATATTCCTGATGAAAACGGTGACAGCCGTTCAAGCGCAATCAAGCAGGTTGCGTCGGGACGTTTCGGCGTTCATATCCACTATTTGCAGAACGCAAAGGAAATTCAGATAAAGATGGCGCAGGGCGCAAAGCCGGGCGAGGGCGGACACCTGCCGGGCGGTAAGGTTTATCCGTGGATTGCAAAGGCAAGACATTCAACTCCGGGCGTTGGACTTATCTCACCTCCACCGCACCATGATATATATTCAATCGAGGATTTGGCGCAGCTTATCCACGACCTAAAGAATGCAAACCGTGACGCGAGAGTAACCGTAAAGCTTGTTTCAGAGGCAGGTGTCGGCACAATCGCAGTCGGCGTTGCAAAGGGCAGAGCGGACGTTATCCTTGTATCGGGCTATGACGGCGGTACAGGCGCAGCGCCAAAGACGAGTGTGCGCCATGCCGGACTCCCGTGGGAGCTTGGTGTTGCGGAAACACATCAGGCGCTTTTGATGAACAACTTAAGAAACAGAGTGGTTATAGAAACAGACGGTAAGCTGCTGACAGGCCGTGATGTAGCCGTTGCTGCACTTCTTGGCGCAGAGGAATTTGGCTTCGCGACAGGCCCGCTAATCTCAATAGGCTGCGTAATGATGAGAGTATGTAATCTTGATACCTGTCCTGTGGGTGTTGCCACACAGAACCCGAAGCTGAGAAAGCGTTTCTGCGGTAAGCCGGAGTACGTTGAAAACTTCATGCGCTTTATTGCACAGGATTTGCGTGAATGGATGGCTAAAATCGGTGTAAAGACAGTTGACGAGATGATCGGTCACGTTGAAAGACTGAGCCAGA
>JALEPO010000073.1 GCA_022768695.1 Clostridia bacterium | reverse complement strand
TTCTACCAGTATATCCTCATCCTTATATTCGGGCTCTAAGTAGTGCGTAAAGCAGTATGCCGGCTGAGCACACTTACAGTTTAACATTTCCATCTGTGCTCCCATTTGCGGCATTAGTTCAAACAGCGCATCGTATGACTTAATTCTCTGCTTCATGGTACAGACAATTGCTTCCGGTATTTCTTTGATAAGAACCGGAGCTGATAAATTCATACTTTCTCCTGCAAGATAACTTTCAACTTGTGCAAGTTTGTCAGTCAGGATTGCAATCTCTTTTAAAATTTGCTGTTTTTTCTCAAGTAAAAATGATTTTTCTTCTGCACCATCCATAATTTTTCGAATATCATCTATGGAAAACCCCATATTTTTCAAGGCGATAATTCTATGTAACTGTGCCATCTGGCCTGCCGCATAATAGCGGTAACCGTTCTCCTCGTCCACATATACCGGAAGTAGCAGTTTCTGTTCGTCATAATAGCGAAGTGTCTTTATAGTTACACGATTCATATTGGCAAACATACCAATCTTATATAACTGCTCTTTCGCCTTAGGGTTACAGCTTGGATACTGCTGATTCATTTTCATTTCTTTCATATTTGCCTCCTGTTCTTACGCTATTCCCAGCGAAAGGTCTTAACCGAAATCACTGTACAAATCACAGTAATACCCGCAAGCAGCACAACAATTTTCCATACATTTTCCAATGCTGCTCCTATAGAAATCGCTTTCATTAGCTTAATTCCTTGCGTCAGCGGCAACACATTGGAAAGTTTTTGCAGTCCGCTCGGAAACAGCTCATACGGAATTGTGGCACCGGATAAAAACAACATCGGAAAATATACAAGAGTAGTAACCGCATTTACGGATTTTATTGTCCTGCATAAGCTTGCCATCAATAGTCCGATGCTGAACATGGACATCAGCGTAAGCAGCCATGAGCCCATAAATACCAAAGTATTTCCCTTCATTTCATATCCTAAGAATACAACCGAAACAAGTGCCACGGATACAGCAGACAAAAGCGCCGTTACCCCGGCACATAAAATATCACTGCTTAAAATCCACAAGGGACTGCACGGGGTGGTAAAGAAATGCTTCAATATTTTCTTATCACGATATTCGGCAATCGTAAGAGGGATTCCCATAAATGCCGCTGCGCAAATACCTACTGCTATCAATGAAGCAAAAGAGCTTTCCAAATAAGTAAATCCCGCTCCGGTCTGTTTAGATCCTGCAATCATATTAATCAATATCATAATACCTACAGGCATTGCCACACCAAAAATCAACATATCACCTGAACGCAGCGCTAATTTCTGTTCAATCCTATATAATTTCAAAAATCGTTTCATCGTGTAACCTCCTCTCCCATATACCAAAGATATGCTTCCTCCAAGGTTTCATAAGGACTGCTTTCAATAATATTTTTTACTGTCCCTTCCGTAACTTTTCTGCCATCTTTGATAAGGAAAATGCGATCACATAAGCTTTCTGCTTCTTCCATATAATGTGTAGTCAGAAAAATTGTAGTTCCCTTCTTTTTTAAATCCTTTAAATATCCCCATACCTCTCTCCTCGCTGCCGTATCCAAACCCGTTGTCAATTCATCCAAAAACACGATTTCCGGATTGTTGATAAGTGCCAATGCAACAGATAATCTTTGTCTTTCTCCTCCGGACAGCTTGTTTACCTGTGACTTTTCAAACTTTTCCAATGAGAAATGCTCAAGCAATTTATGGTAATCCTCGCACTTTTCATATAAAGCTGACATTTCTTTGCAAAGCTCATCCACCCTAATACTATTTTGATAGTTTGATGATTGCAGCTGCACGCCAACCCGCTTAAATACTGCCTTACGATTCTTAGCCGGATCCAATCCAAATATTGTTCCGGTACCGTAATCCGGCTTTTTGAGTCCAAGCAGCAAATCAATGATTGTGCTTTTCCCTGCCCCATTATGACCTAAAAGTCCAAAAACCTCTCCTTTCTCTACACGGAAGGAAATTTTATCTACAACTGTTCTTCCGTTAAATGATTTTGTTAAGTCTTTTACTTCAATACATGTATTCATACATAGCCTCCTTTTTTGTTTGTAAGGCTATTATATAACCTCCCCTAAGGGACGAGTCAAGCATTATTTCATTTTATTTCTATCTATATTTTTTTATCCTCTTACTCATTTTAATTGATACTTTTAGAATAATTGACCGGGAAGCTTCAATTTTTCTTTAGGCTGAAACTCCTTATCGAATGTTTCCACCTCTGCTTCATCCACAAAATACCCCTGAGGCGTTGCATACTCGCCGGTAATCCCATCCAAATATCCCGGAATCAATTCCTTACACAAAAAGAACGACGCATCTTCGCCCTCAGGCAAGCCATGATAACGGATGCTGAATTTATTGGCATAAGTAAAACCGCTCTTTCCATAAAAGTCAATATTCCCTTCAAAGCAAACAGCACCACAGCCAAGCTCCTTCGCTTTTTCGAGGGAGTAATCCAATAAAATCTTTCCGTATCCCTTTCTTTTAAGTTCAGGTGTAATACAAATCGGTCCCATCGTCATAATTGGTATATCTCTGCCATCATCAGCTTTTATATTTGCTCTCATAAACATATTCTGACCAATCAGCCTGCCATCCTGTTCCATAACAAAATCAAGTTCCGGAACAAATGCCGGATCATC
>JALEPO010000019.1 GCA_022768695.1 Clostridia bacterium | reverse complement strand
TTCGCCATTTAAAGTTATCATAAATTACCTCCTTAGAAAGAAAAGGTCACGAAGAAGTCCTATACCCGTGGTGGTATACCCCTTCGTGACCTTAATCACTCTATATAATATTATACTACATTTTTCTATTTTGTCAATATTTAATTCTAAATTAATAGGTTTTAGTTTTTTGATTTTTTTATAATTTGTTGTTTTTTTCAGGGTAAATATACAAAATTGCCGCTGTAAGCATAATATATAATATCCTCAACGAGGAAATATTATTCAGAAAGGATGGTTGTATATACCGAAACGCAATAATAACTACGAAAACAGAAACAGACCTCGCAGACGCGATTTCTGTTCCCGTTCTTCTTTATTTAAGGTAAGAATTTCGATGTATACGGGTTTTCCGTCTACTACATAGTTTCACTTCCCCGTCGTTCATGTCGAAGTTTGTCGTCTATTCTTTATTTTTTATACTGTCTATGACCCGGCTGATAATGTCTTCTGCTGAAAATCCATCTACGTCAAGCATTTCAGCCTTTATCAATACCGTTTCTTTTATGCCTAAATAATTAACTGCCAGATCTTTAATATATCCATAGCTATAGTCCGGCACATAAGGCCCTCCCGCCGTTGTAACGTAATACAATTTTTCTGCTTTGCACATTCCAACAGGGTTGCCGTCATTCCCGTATCGTGATACAATTCCGGTCACATAAATATTCTCTATATAAGTTTTTAGTTCTGCCGGAAATGACAAATCCCAAAACGGTGCTGCTATCACAATCACGTCAGCCTGTGCAAATTGCTTCGCATATCTGAATATAGTTGAAGAATAGTCACCCTTATCAATCAGTTCTGTACGGTATTCCAAAGCCATTTTTGACAGCGGATTCAGTTTCTCCTCGTCAAGCTTCAATTCCTCATACTCTCCACCAAGCTTATGTAACAGCGCCTGCGCTATCCTGTTTGTCCTTGATTCGTCTCGGACACAACTATTAATATATAAAATCATAATAAATTCACCTCTCTGATTTTTATGTCAAATTTTGATTTATCCGTAAGTTATACATCGGTATCCCCCTCAAACAAAATAATTGAGCAACAATCCCTTTTTAACCTTTATTATATCTGAAGTATATCCAAACGGGTGATCAATATATGAGCCTTTTTCAAAAAGCAATATTTCAATAACTCTTTATGTGTCATTTCATCCCTGATTTAATGAATTGCTAATCCAATTGTCAAGAAACTTCATCTGTGCATCTGTATGGAACCAGTGTTCTCCGTCCTTCATTACTGTGAGAGTTGCACCGATTCGATCTGCAAATTCGGATATAGTGTCTTCGGAAGTTAAGTTATCCTTTTCACCATACAGAATACAGGTGGGTATGTTCCACTCAATCGGATGCTTTCGTACATAGTGCAGATACTCCCAAGACAAGGTTTCTCCAATTTCCGTAGAGATTTCTTTTTTGCTTTTCAGCTCATCTTCTGTTACATTTGACCACATCATCATATCCGTAATTAGCTTTTCCATGTTTACAATGGGTGAAATAAACATGGCTTGAGAAATTTTCTTTTCAGCAAGAGTATTCATTGATAAAAAAGCCCCTATACTGTTAGCAATCAAAATAACAGAATCATATCCCTTGCTGTGCAAATCATAAAAACAAGGAAACTCGCTTTTTGCTTCCCAAGGATTTTGCGATTTATAGTCAAAACCAATAACATCACTTTCAGCAAAGAGAGGCTGATAATGCGTTGATTCCTGCGCATTGCCACCTTTGCCGTGTACATATATAACTAAACGTTTCATTCAATATCCTCCCATATAAATTATGATTTCTTTGACAGAAGTAATGCATCAACGGCGTCGCTAACTATCGTCTAATTGGTACACTCTCCCTTATACATACCGGTATTGGCAATTTGACAACAATGTTCTACAGTCCGTCATGCAGTCTCAAGTCCTCCGAAGTCTTCTTCTTAATCTCTCTCAAAATCTTAAAACATGATTCTTGCTGTTCCCATAACGGACTATGTGCTGCATTTTCTATAAGATAAAATTCTTTGTCCGAAGCATCAATCATATCACAATATTCTTCCACTAATGGCCATGGGCAATTGTAATCATGATCCCCGCTAATGAAATATACAGGAATATCAAATACAAGGTCTGTTTTTCTATAATCCTTATTATCCAGTTCTTGATTAAGGGTAGTGGTACGATACATTTTCATACCCTTAATATAATCGATTTTCTCTTTCATTGTATAGCAATGTG
>JALEPO010000009.1 GCA_022768695.1 Clostridia bacterium | reverse complement strand
CTAATTTTATTAATAATTATTATCACTTGGTCATAAAAACAATATGATTATATAATAACCGTAATAATATTGCAATACTTTAATGTAAAAAAAATATTTTTTGTTGAAATTTTATATAATATACACAATCAGAAGTGTTGTTATTTGGTTATATTGATTAGGCTGTTATTGCTCGTTTTCCACATAAAAAAAACAGTCTTCTATGCATAGAAGACTGTTTTATCTGCATTTGCATATGTTTCTCAACTCACAAAGTCGAGAAAACATATGCAATTGCCGTTTAATTCTTATTTAACCTCATAGCTTTCGCAAAGCGGGCTCATTTCGCCAAGGCTGCTCCAAAGCATTATCTTTACATTTTCATCGCTTTTTACAACCAATACGCCATCGTTTTGATCCTCATCTGAGGCTGTGGCCTCAAGGCTTGCCAAAGAACCGTCATCGTTATACTTAGCAACAACCAAGGTATACGCTGTACCATCCGGAACAGAGTATCTGATTGCCTGATTAAATTTTCCTACGTCATAATCCTTAGTGATATACGCGCGTTCTTCAAAAACCTTAAATGTCAGCGTAAGCTGCGCGCTGCCCTGCGCTCTGTCGGGATCAAGTGACATAAGTGACGCTGCACTTTCCTCGCCGCTGTCCGTCACATCAAACACAACAGTGTATTCACCCACCTGTGTCGGTGTACCCGATATTTTGCCGTCAGTAAGGCTAAGACCGTCAGGAAGTACGCTTCCCTCTGCAAGAGCGAATGTGAAATCTCTTGTCAGAGAGTCATTTTCAAACTTAACGTAATCCGCAAGCTTAACCTCTTCCATCTTAGCATTTTGCATAATCTCGATTACATCACTCTTTTCGGTGCCTGTAAATGTATCGCCAAATGTCACATAAACATTTACAGTCTTCTCGCCCATTACAAACGAATTGTTTTCATCAAGCTCAACACCCATAACCAGCGCGGTCTGTCCTTCTTTTTTAGGTGTCATTGTCAGCGTAATCGTTTCGCCTGCTTTAGCGAATGTCTTATCAGCCTTTACTGTACCGCCTATGCCGACTGTTATAATTTCATAATAAAGCTCACTGTCCGGAGTGTCCTCATCTGCAAATACAAGCTTGCCGTCCTCCACATTCCATCTGTTAAGACCGTCAGTAACACCGCTGTTAAGCTTAGCCGCAACATAGCCTGATGCAACATCAGCCTCTGCCACTGCCTCTGAAGAATCTTTTCTACTCTCAACGTTAGACGATTCAAGTCCGGTATTTATTTTATCTGTCTGCAGATAGAATGAATTCAGAATTACAACACTGCCATCATCACGGTATGCAATCGCATATCCATCATCATCACATGTAATATTTCCGCTGTTGTAACAGTTCTTTATCGTCGTGTTGTCGGTACCATATCCGACAATACCGCCTGTTGAGTAGTATGCCTCAACATCACCGTTATTTATGCAGTTATTTATTACACTATTGCTCCAAGTGCTACTGATTATACCGCCTGCTGAGTTGTATGACTCAACAGCGCCGTTATTTATGCAGTTGATAATCTCAACGTTTCCTCCCTGTGCTGCTATACCGCCCGCATCGTCATCGGATGCCTCAACATCACCGTTGTTTACGCAGTTTGTTATCACACCGTAGTCATCAATTTCATAAACTATACCGCCGGCATCATAACCGGTAACATCACCGTTATTCTCGCAGTTAGTCAGCTTTGCCGGATTGTTTTTAACTCCTGAGATATAACCGACAATACCGCCTGCATAATAACCTTCTACAGACGCATTGTTTACGCAGTCTGTAATCGTACCTTGGCTTTCACCCGCAACAGCACCCACAAATGCATATTGGGCTTCCGATTTAATGCTGCCATTTATTGTAAGGTTTTTCACAACCGCGTTGCTTTTAAGCTTTGTAAACAATCCGTACTTATTCAAATCATTTTCACTACTAATTGCAAGCGTTATGGAATGACCGTTACCATCGAATATACCGTCATAGCCGTAATCGCCGCTTATCGGTTCGCCATTGTAGGTCTCAATATCAGCAGTAAGCTTAATATTGATGTCGTTATTGCCGTTTTCAATCGTTTTCTTTACCTTTATAAGGTCATCAAGCGAGTCTACAAGATAATATCCGTTCTCGTCCTTGTCTACGTCCACAGGCACTATATTCATTACTGTCTTACAGGTTTTACCCGGCATCTCAAACGAGAATGTATTTTCCTTACCGGCAACAGGTGACGCGTTAAAAATCTCATCCGCGTATACCGCCTGCACCGTTACGCTGCCTATTTCAAAGCCTGCTTCAAGCTTTGATGTGTCAAATTCCACTTCAACAACTTCGCCCGCCTTATACGGCTTCTCGCCGCCGGGAGTTATGCATATATAATACGGCGCATTTTTTTCATCTGCGAATACAAATTCCGCCTTCGTATCGGTTATTGAAACAGACCATTCTCTGCAATCGTTAACCAGCTGTAAATATGCTTTTGCCTGCTCCAGAGAACTGTTTACTTGCGCTGCATTATTTCCCCAGACTGATTTGTCCGTTTCAGCCGACAAATCAATACCCACAGAAGGCTTGCTGCCTGATGCTATTATACTGCCGTTTTCTGTCGGATTGGATATAGCACCTTCATTTGCGACGAACCCTACATCGCCGCTATTAGAATAAGCTATCGCCGCAGAAGATGAACCGTTAATATCACCCTTGTTGATACAGTTAACTATTGTGCCGCTGTTATTTGCTGCTATACCTGACGCATTTGTTGCGGTTATATCCGCCTTATTGATACAATTTATAATTATACCATTATATACATTTGCAACAGCTGCCGCATATTCACTTTGAGCGCTGACTGTGCCGTCAACGGTAAGATTTTTCACAACACCATTTTTGCCGATTGTAGAAAGTATTGCTGATGGTGCGCCGTCAAATGTCACAGTATGACCCGCGCCTTCAAATGTACCGTTGTAAGCGGGTGTGCTGTCATCATATACAGGATAATTTGCCAAATCAGTCGATGTAAGAGAAATATCCTCGGCAATATATACATTGAGAATATTGTTGCCCGCTGCGATAGATTTTACCGCCTTGATAAAGTCCTCGGCATTTTTTACTACCACATAGGTCTTGCCGTCAATCTCGGTTGTTTCTTCAATGCCCGAATCCATAACAACCGATACGGTCACAGCACATTTCGGCATTTTGAATGTACCATCGTCTGAAAGCTCAATCTTTGTTCCGTCATCAGCTGTGACAGTCACCTCCACGTTGCTCGGCACTCCGCTAATAGTCACAGTTGCACCTGCAGCCATACCGTAAAAGTTTTTGCCATTAACAAGCGTACCAACATTGACGCCGCTTCGCTTTATTGAATAAATCTCCGGATAATTTCTGACTGCAAAGCAAGCGCCCATCGGCATAACACAGCTCCACTTATTAAGCGCTGTACCCTCTATAAGTTCAGGGGTTTCGTCAATATACTCATTCAGCTTTCCGGGAATATACAATGCCTCAACATCTTCATCGTCCACTGCCGAATTTTTATCTATCATTGATCCTATAGGTTTGCTTGTTTCATTATCATAGAATACATCATAGCAGTTGTTAGATTTATAGTAGAAATTGTTCTCAAGCGTCAAAGTTGACATATCTGCAGAGCCTACTATCGCGCCCGCCAAGCTCGAATTAATCATATCCTGATTTACACAGTTATATATTTTTGTCTCACCGGTCGCATAGAATACGATACCGCCGTAATTATCACTTGTTCTTATATTACCTTTATTTAAAACGCAGTTTGCGATAACAGTACTATCTGACAAACCAACAATACCGCCGAAGTTTCCCGCAGAACCGCTTGCCGTCACAGAGCAGTTTGTAATCTGAGAATCTTGTGCCTCGTATGCAATACCGGCGGTAACCCATGCGGACCTTTTTATCACTGCGTTACAATTATCTATACGGGTATTCTTCGCACTCTTTACAACGCCTGCAAAATATTCACCCATAGACTTATTATAAGAAGTGTCGATATTGATATTTTTGATAACAGCGCCGTCCGTGTTTCCAAACAACGCGCCGACCCAGCTAATCTGCGAGCCGTTTCCGTCAAATGTACCCGTATAAGCTGTATTCTGTCCGATTAAGCCATCAGGACTATCAGAACCATCAGAATTGAGCTCTCCTCCAATGTAAAGCTCTTTCGCTAACACCTTTGCGTCAGCATCGGTCTGTCCTCCCTCTACAATCAATGAGAATATAAACAGATCCTGCTCGTCGGCGATATAATACACACCGTCAGAATCTTTAGTTATATTATATTCAAATACAGCCTGTATATTTACGTAGCCTTCAGGCATTACAAATTCATATGTATCATCGCCTGTCTTGGTCACGTCAATAA
>JALEPO010000164.1 GCA_022768695.1 Clostridia bacterium | reverse complement strand
GACAGTCTTTATTGCGGATGCGAAATCCAAGGGGCTGTACGTCAGACCATTTCATCTCTTATTATAAAAAAATAAGTGCAGGCAATCAACTATATAAATAGTTAAATTGCTTACACTTTTATTGTACCAGGGGCTGTTGCAAATAAGTGAAATTTTCTCACTTATTTGCAACAGCCCCTTCAGCGTGTAGATACCTTTGTCTACACGCTGCATTATCTTTTCCATTGATCTGACAGCTGGTCAATCTGACTTGAAAACTTTGCCAAATCCTTATTTGCCATGCCCTTACAGCTGTATGCAACAGAAAGCAATCTTTCCGCCGCTGAAATAAGCCGTGCAAATACACTCATTGCCCGCTTTGTCGGATTCTTTATTCCTCTGCGTATTCCATACGTCTGAATATCAACCTTGCCGCGGAGCAAATCATAACAGGTACCGCTGTACGGCGCAACCGCATTATAGCCGTATTCCTCTCTTATGCAAGCCGTAAAATCATCACATGACTTTTCCTCGCCATGATTTACAAAAACAATATCAGGCTTTTTTGCAAATGATTGAAGCCAGTTTATAAGACCGTTCTTATCCGCATGACCGCTTATTCCTTCAAAAAACATAATTTCTGCATTTACAGCTATTTCTTCTCCAAACAGCTTCACCTTATCCGCGCCGTCACACAGCACTCTGCCAAGAGTGCCCTCCGCCTGATAACCTACGAACATAATCAGACATTCACCGCGCCATAGATTATGCTTTAAATGATGGCGTATTCTTCCCGCCTCACACATTCCGCTTGATGAGATTATAACCTTCGGCTTTGTATCAAAATTTATCGCTACCGATTCATCAGTAGATACAGACAGCTTAAGCCCCGGAAATATAAGAGGATTTATTCCCTGCTCTACACATTCTCTCGTTTCCTCATCAAAGCAATCTGCATTGCATTGCAAAAATATAGCTGTCGCTTCATTTGCAAGAGGGCTGTCTACATAGACAGTAAAATCACCGTGTCCCTTAACAAGATTTCTCTCCTTTATCTGACGTATAAAATACAATAATTCCTGTGTTCTTCCTACAGCAAATGACGGAATAACAACATTTCCTCCTCTGTCAAACGTTTTTTGTATTGCATCGGCAAATACGGTTATGTAATCCGGCACTTTGGTATGCTCTCTGTTTCCGTATGTGGATTCTATTACAAGATAATCAGTATCGCCGGTGTCGGTAATAGGAGTCGGGTCCTTTATAATAGGCTGATTTATGTTGCCCACATCACCGCTGAAAACAATCTTTTTAGTTATGCCCTTTTCTGTTATCCATATTTCAATACAAGCAGAACCCAACAGATGTCCTATATCATGAAAACGTATATCCACATTCTCCAGAATTGTAATTCTGTCATTATATGAGCAGGAGTGGAATTTCTGCAAAACGCCCATAGCGTCATTTATATCATAAATAGGTATATATGCCGCCGCGCCGGAACGCTTCGCTTTTTTATTCCTCCATTTTGCTTCCGATTCCTGTATATGCGCGCTGTCAGGCAGCATAATCTCACAAAGATTTGTTGTTTCAGCAGTCGCATACACCTTGCCTCTGAATCCGTTTTTATATAAAAGCGGCAGATTTCCCGAATGGTCTATGTGGGCATGGGTTAGAAGCACACAGTCAACGTTATTGGGATTTATGGGAAGCTCCTGATTTTCAAAAATGTCACCGCCTTGCTCCATGCCGCAGTCAATAAGTATATTTTTTCCGTTTGTTTCAATAAGAGTACAGCTGCCTGTAACCTCATGAGCAGCGCCTAAAAATGTTACCTTCATCTGCTACACCCCTTTCTAATATACTTATACCACAAAAAATAAAAGCTGTAACATTTTTTTACAGATTAGTCTTTGGACAGGCAACAAATAATTTTCTGGATTTTTCGAAGTCTACACGCATAACTGCCGGGACTCATCGCCCCGGCCAGTTATTATTTACGCTCCTTCTTTATATCAGCTATATTTTATCATATTACAAGAAATTTTACTTATCTGCAGCCACAGCCGCCGTCATCACGCGGCTCCGATGGGTCATCCTGACCGTTTTCCAAAAATTCCCCTCTCTCCGGCGGGAAAAATTCATCAACCGGGAAATCAATTCTGTCAAATAAATCGCACGGACTGTTATCAGTTGCGCTTACACATTCCTTTTGAGGAATACAGAAATCATATGACGGAATAAGCAGCTGCACCTTACGTTCCAGCTTTATGATAGAGAATACACCTATTGATACATAAACTCGTTTTTGCTCACCGCCAAATACCAGATTATCATCAAAAATTCTGCAAACCGATTCAGGAACCGATGCCAAATCAAAATCATCATCACAGCAGTTGCAATTCTTTCTGTCACGCACATCTACAAGCTTCTCTCCCAATGTGATAGGGTCAACTACCTCCACCACCGCATGAGGCATATTTGTCTTTTTCCAAAGCTGAGCGTCAAATGCGTCATGCTTATATTTCGATGCAAAAATCTTTGCATTTCCCTCAGAACCGAATAATATCACCTTCTTGTCAAAGGTTGCCAATCCCTCTACCTCCGTCGGTCGGCTCGCTCCTGTGAATACCGCCAGCGTAATTTTAAAGAAATACTTTAAATCAATCGAATAAAATCCACGATTAAACGGTACAGGTTCAATATCCGAAAAAACCCAAATAATTTCTGCCTTTGTACACTTTACGCTGATTGCTTTATCAACAACATCCTGTCCGCAGCCTGTCAGATATACCCTTATATTTTCAAGACAATCCTTATCATGACATTGTGAAAGATATATAAAAAGCGGAAGCCGTCGATGCATCTTCCGCTTTTGTAAATCATATAAAATACTATCACTATTTCCCGTATCGCAACGTTATCACCTGTCAGCTGCTGAACAACATTTGCAAGAGCGACTATTACAAGTATCGTCACTTTCTTCAAAAGACCTTTAAAGCCTATCTTGCTTGACATAGTGCTTGTGTACACCGCTCATAAATATATGAATACCGAATTAAAGCTATACTCAATCACTCGCCGAAAGAAAAAAGGAAGTGCTTTAGGAAAACATCACAAAGCGTTTGATAACTTGTTAAAAAGAGATTTTACTACTGAAAAACCAAACCGGAAATGGTGTGCAGATTTTACATATTTCTTTCTGCAAAACGGGAACAAGAGGTATAACTGCACGATAATTGATTTGTTTGACCGCTCGGTTATTGCAAGTGTCACAGGTAAAGAAATAACTGCAGAGTTTGCAAAATCGGCATTATCAAAAGCCATAAAAGACAATCCAAAAGCTGCAAAAACAGGGTTGATTCTGCATAGTGATCAGGGTTCACAATTCACATCAAATGAATTTATCGAAGCTTGTGAAGAATATGGGATACATCAAAGAATGATTATACCATAGCAGAACTGTCATGCGGTAGTCGTGGCATTATTGATCGGATACGAAAAAACTAATTAATTCGTGTAAAAAACGTGTACAAAAGAAAAACAACCGCATAACTATGCGGTTGCTTTCGCTATTGGTGGGAGAGGATGGATTCGAACCATCGAAGTCGAAGACAACAGATTTACAGTCTGCCCCCTTTGGCCACTCGGGAACTCTCCCATATGTTAGGGACAAGATTATCTTGTCCCTTAATGGAGCTGGTGATGGGACTCGAACCCGCGACCTGCTGATTACAAATCAGCTGCTCTACCAATTGAGCTACACCAGCATACAACTATTAACTTATACTGACCTACAATCAATTTCTCCCGGTCAACACCGATATCAAAATCCGCTCTTGCTATAAAATCAATCGTATTCATTCGACATCCACATCTTTGCTGTGCAAAAAAATGGTGGTGGGAGTTACAGGGCTCGAACCTGTGACATCCTGCTTGTAAGGCAGACGCTCTCCCAGCTGAGCTAAACTCCCATATCAATCCGGCATGCTTTAAAAGAATTGGTCGGGATGACAGGATTCGAACCTGCGGCCCTCTGGTCCCAAACCAGATGCGCTACCAAACTGCGCTACATCCCGTCGGTTCTATCAAAGTCATCATCACCGGACGACTTCTATATGATACCAAAGACTTTATCTTTTTTCAACTCTGTTTATAGGCGTTTATGCAGGTTTATATGTGTATTATGTCATATTTACTTTATTTTTCTTCGTTTTTCTTTATTTTTCACATTTTTTAAAAAAGTTTTATAATGCCAGATTATGTACATTAAGAACAATACACCAACATATCCGCAAGCTCTATAAACCTTATCAATCAGCACCGAAAATCCCGTACCGCTGAAGCAAAAGCCCACAGCCGCTACCAATATTACAGCCCATCTTTTCCCTATTTTATTTTTTATAATATTTACTGCGCTTATCCCATTTGAAAGCGCAGTTGAAAATACCGCCAAAAACAAAATAACAGAATACACCGCCGCAATATATTTATTTTCACGCAAAGCAAGCGTCAGCATCGGAATTTCTCCAAGCGGTATTTTGCCGTAATATATACTAAGCAGCCCCCACATAAGAGCCATTATAACAAACATCGAAAATGCCGCGGCAAATCCGACAAGCCAAGCATCCTTGCGATTTTTTATTCCTGACGCGAGCTGCGATAGTATCAATCCGGCTGTAAGCAGATTATACCCCGAATAACTTATACTCGATACAATCATTTTTCCCCCAGCGGCAAATGCCTGATGCTCCCTGTAACGAAGCAGATAAATACAGCACGTTATTATACTTACAATAATAATTCCACCTATCAGCGCATTAAGAGTAAGTACATCATCTGTTTTATACATCATAATTATTCCGCATAAAACACATATAACTAAAGCGCCGTATATATTTTTTATTCCAAAAAGCATATATCCCATTTCTCCGCAGCAAGCCGCCATAACGCAGAATACCGCCGCAGCAAAAAAAAGCGTCATACATTCCACCGCTTTTCGAATATTTCTGCCCATAAACCCATCAAGATATTCCTTATATGAAGCAGTGCGTCTTTCAACACATTCATCTATAACCGCACCGGCAAATACCCCGAAAATCACAGCCGAAGCTGCCACTCCCAAAATGCTGTATTTACCATATCTCACAAAAAAGCTTACTATTTCCTGTCCAGAGGCAAATCCGGCGCCTATAAGAGCCGCCGCATATGCACCTGCCGCTATAAATATATTTTTCACTGTATATTCCCCCACAAATTACAACCTAATTAAATCTATGAATAAATTCGTAAAAAAAGAACATATGAGCAATCGTTCCCCTTCATTCTTCAACACATTCTGAGCAAAAAATATATTATATAAAGCAAAATATCCCACCGGCGATTATACTGCAAAAAAAAACAAGCGTATCTCCACGTCATACAGACGCAATCAACGCTTGCTTTAATCGCAGTTATTTCATAATTTCAATAATTTTAAACTCAACTTCACCGCCCGGTGTCTGAGCCTTTACAGTATCGCCTGCCGAGTGATTTATGCAGGCTGCGCCGATGGGCGATTCGTATGAAAGCTTATTTTTATACGGATCCGCCTCAGTTGTACCTACAATAGTATATACTTCCTCACCGCCAAAAATACCAAGCTTAACCTTTTTGCCGACAGTAACAATATCAGACTCCTCATTTTCAATTACTGTAGCATATTTCAGCATATATTCGATTTGATTAATTCTTGCCTCAACCTCAGCCTGCTCGTCCTTAGCCGCATCATATTCGGCATTTTCCGAAAGGTCTCCGAAAGAACGCGCCTCTTTAATCTTTTCACTTACTTCTTTTCTTGTTACATTTTTAAGAGTGTCAAGCTCTGCTTCGAGTTCTGCCTTACCCTCAAGTGTCAATACATATTCCTTATTTTCTGCCATTTTAACTCATACCCTTTCTTTTTTGGATAGTTTTTATTGGTATATTATACATTTTTTCTTTATAAATGTCAACCTCAAAATTAATTTGAATTATTTTATGCGTTTATGGGTAAAATATGTAAAAAGCTTTTTATTATCACTATCCCGTTCACTGCCTCAATAACAAAAAGGAGAGATTTTTTTGAACCTAACAGAACTTAAGCAAGATTTTTATAAGCGTTACAGCTCTTCAGATAACTTTTTGTCATATTCCCGCGCAGGACTTCTCTGCTCACTTCTGGGAGATATATCATTAAGGCACTGTCCATCACTTTCCTGCTCGCTCTCGATGCACGTACAGGTTTACGGCAGAAAAATCAGCGGAGAAATAATCAAGCTGCAAACAACAAAAAGTAACACCTGTATAGTATTTCATCCCGGAAACAACCTTCCCTCACAGCACCGCAGCTTATTTGAAATGATTGAAAGACTGTACCGCTTCGGAATACACGGCGCGGAACTGATTTTTGACGTTTCTGTTCCCGATTTTTTTAACTACGGAAAAGAACTTAACGCAGCCATTTTCAATACTCTTTCAAAAATATACGCAATATCACCGCCCATCGAAATTTGCAGCACATATAATGCTTATCCGTATCATGCGCTTAATACACTAAAAAAAGGCTATTGCACATCAACTCCCGACAACCGGCTTATTCCTCTGCCGCTGACAGGCTTTAAGATTGTGGTAATTCAGGATATACAGCCCGACAAATCAAACCGTGAAAAGCAATTAGAAAAAGGCTTTAATATTTTAAAGCGTATATATCCTCATATAAAATCGTTTGCCGATATTTCTCCCGACCAGCTTGAATATTCAAAAAACGCAATAAAAGATAAAACACTGCTTAATTACCTCCGTCATATGGTGGACGAAAACGAGCGAATACAAGCCGCCGCTGAGGGCTTAAAAAAGTGCAGTATAAAATCACTCGTAAATCAAATGAATTTATCGGAGCAATCTATTGAAAAATTATGGAATCCAAAAAAACAACATATATTTCTCGCAAAAAAATCATTGACCATAGACGGAGTACTATGCGCGCGAAGCTGGAAAAACGGAATAACCGCAATAGTAAGTGAGGATAATCTTGACTATTTTACCGATGTTATTTCCTATGATTTTGAAAATTTTTCCGGATACAGACCGCATATATGCATAGCAGACACATTCGGAGATTAATTTGCTGTATGTGCCGCGAGCATAATAAAAGCAGCAAACGAAAAAGAGTATAGCGTAAAAGATGCAAAACCGAATATCTGAAAACGGCTTAACACGAAGAACAAAAGAAAAAGCGACTACCGTAGTAACCGCTTTAAGTTAGTGTATGGCTAAATACCTTTTAGCAAGTTTACAAAAATATTTTTATTGAATATATTCCGAATTTGTGATAATATATCCAACGAGGTGAGAACATGAAAACAAATTATCAGATAATTTTAAATAAAGAGCTTGAGAAAATCGAAAAATCAGAAAAAACTCCGACACTTCTGCTGCATAGCTGCTGTGCGCCTTGCTCAAGCTATGTGCTTGAATATCTGAGTGATTTTTTTGATATTACAATATTTTATTATAATCCTAATATATCCCCGGAAAGCGAATTTACAAAGCGCGTTGCGGAACAAAAAAGACTGATTACAAAAATGCCGCTTAAGCATCCTGTGAAATTTATCGAAGGCGAATACGACTCAAACAGTTTTTTTGAAATTGCAAAAGGACTTGAAAACATTCCCGAGGGCGGTGAACGCTGTTTTAAATGCTACGAGCTGCGTTTAAGACGCACAGCTCAGGAAGCAAAAAATAACAGTTTTGATTATTTCACAACCACACTTTCAATAAGTCCGCATAAAAACGCTTCAAAGCTTAACGAAATCGGCAGTAAGCTTTCCGAAGAATACGGGATAAATTATCTTTTCTCAGATTTCAAAAAAAGGAACGGCTATAAGCGTTCCTGTGAATTATCTGAAATTTATGGACTGTACCGTCAGGATTACTGCGGATGTATATATTCAAAAGCAGAGGCTCAGCTGCGTAATGCGCGGAATTAACATTTGAATATCCACAGCTTTACGATTGCGGCAAGCTCACGCAGATACATTGATATTCTACCGCTCATCGGAGTTTTTGCATGAAGAGTCGCAGTATCAATTCCGGCAAGCTGAGCTATAGTTTTTGAGCGGTAAATATGAAAGTCATTTGTTACTGAGGCGACGCTTACATCTTTGAAGCGTTCCTCAATAATTTTTTTTGAATATAGAAAGTTTTCATATGTGCTTGTCGCCTTGTCCTCTTTAATTATCCTCTCCTCGGCTATACCCTTGCTGAGAAGATAATCAGACATTGCCTCAGCCTCCGTAACATCTTCCTGAGGACCTTTTCCGCCGCTTACAATCACATATGCCTCTTTATTCTTTTCCAGATATTCAGCGGCGGTGTCCAGTCGCTTTACAAGCGACGCTGTCGGAGTTTTACCATTAACTCCCGCTCCAAGCACAATTAATACCTTTTCGTTATAATCTGCGGTGTCATTCACGCCGTAAAGACAGACTGAAGCACAGCAGCAAAAAATCACTGCGACACCTGCCGCTGCAATATATTTAAATGTCCTTTTTATTCTTAGCAGAGCAATTCCCTGACATATTATTCCGATTATAATTTCAAAAATTACACCCATCGTGAAATTTGCTGTAAGTCCCGCAAAAATACCATCGAATATTAAAAATAATCCTGAAATTATAAATATTAGTTTTATAGCTTTTTTTCTGCTCATATTAATAAATACTAAAGCTTTTGTAAATATCGTTTATATACGAATCATATACATCCGCATAGCTTGATGTGTTATACTCAAACTCAAACCAATAAAGATTACCGTATTTGAATTTACAGTATTTGTAGCTGTGCATAGTTCCGTTTATTATGCTTACAGCGAAATAATCACTTCCGGAGGTTTTATAATCAACATAGCCTCTGTGAGTATCTATAAAATTCTGAAGCTGTCCCTGTACGGTTTCACCCTCATTCACCTTTGCGCATATCTTCTGTATTGCGTTTCCGTCAGCTGACCTTACAGTGTACAAGCTTGTATTAAGACCATCATTATACGTCAGATAGTGCGACGGATAGTTGCATCTAAAACCGAATTTGCTGCTGTTGTATGTTGAATATGACGGATATCTTACAACGTTCTCAGTATCAGCAGGTTGCTGCGGCGGAGGTGGTACAGGCTGCTGCGGCGTTACATATACAATCTGCGGTGTAGGAGCAGGCGCTTCTGTAGCTATCGGAGTCGGAACTGGTGTAGGTGACGGAGTAGGAGTTGCTTTTACAAACAAACCGCCTCCCATAATTTGATTTGACACCAAAAATGCTGCACCGAATAAAATAATAGCTGCAAGAATTATTATTACAATAACGAGAGGATTTACCCCATTCTGCTTCCCGCCTCGGTTACTCGCATATCTTTGTCCATCGTATACTCTGTTGCGCTCAGGCAGACGATCTATTCTCGCTCCGCAGTTTTGACAGAATTGCGCACCGGAATGAACCTCTGCTCCACAGTTTTGACATCTCATATCAATCAAGCCCCCTTTTAAATCAATCTGAAAGTCTTTTCTTATCGGCAATAATTCCATTTTCTCTGATTTGCCTAAAATACCTTCCGGATTTTGTTTTATGCCAAAATATGCTATATTATCTATATTATACTACATATTTTTCAATTTGTCATTACCTTTTTAATTTTTTAGCTAAAAATAATAACTGCCGCAGCGTCACGCCACAGCAGTTATTCTATATAAGCATCATTATTTTAAGCTTTTATAATTTTTAAAATAAGCATTCGTTTCTTTTGCGATTACACCGCTAAGAGCAAACAATGCTATAATATTAGGTATGGCCATCAGTCCGTTGAAAATATCAGCAATTGTCCATACTGCCGAAACTGTAAGATATGGTCCGATAAACACAGCTAATATATATACCCATCTGTATACCTTAACCAACGTCTTATTTCTGTTTGAAAGATATTCCAGACAACGCTCACTATAATAGTCCCAGCCTAAAATAGTTGTAAATGCAAAGAATGTAAGACATATCATAAGTACAAACGAGGAAACAACCGCCGGAAACGGAAGTCCTGATTGAAATGCGTCGGTAGTAATCTGAACGCCTTCAAGGCCTTCCTTTGCCCATGAGCCTGCAATTACTATTGATAAGCCGGTCATTGTACAAATAACAACCGTATCAATGAATGTGCCCATCATTGATACAAGGCCCTGACGAACTGTATCCTTAGTCTGTGCCGCAGCTGCTGCAATAGGGGCTGAACCAAGACCTGCCTCGTTTGAGAAAATACCTCTTGCGACACCCTTTTGCATAGCTACTACCATTGCTCCAAGCGCTCCTCCGGCAACAGCGCGGATTCCAAACGCACCCTGAACAATCTCAGCAACAGCACCCGGTATTTTATTAACATTGCATATAAGCAGCAGAATTGCAAACAATACATACAATATAGCCATAAAAGGAACTACAACCTGAGATACATTTGATATTCGCTTTATACCGCCAATTATAACAAGAGCAGTGCAGACTGTTACAAACAAACCCGCAATAACAACTGCCCATGAATAGTCCATTCCGCCCAAAGTAAACGCGATATGCGCCGACTCAGGATCAAAGAAATTCTGAACAGCAGACGCAATACCATTTATCTGCGTAAATGTTCCTATTCCCATAAGACCTACACATACACCGAAAAATGCAAATATCTTTGCAAGCCACTTCCATTTTTCGCCCATACCTTTTTCAATATAATAGAACGGGCCGCCCAAAACATGTCCATCCTCATCTATTGTTCGATACTTGATTGCAAGGAATCCCTCCGCATACTTTGTTGCCATACCAAAAAGCGCCGCAACTATCATCCAGAACAACGCTCCCGGTCCGCCTGCTGCGATAGCAGTGGCAACTCCGACAATATTACCTGTTCCGATAGTCGCGCTCAATGCTGTACATAAAGCGCCAAAGCTGGAAATCTCACCTTCTCCGTCTTCTTCGTTTCTGACCATAAATTTCATAGCCTTCCCAAGATGACGTATCTGCAATCCTCTCATTCTTACAGTCAAATAAATACCTGCCGACAAAATTAAGATAATAAGCGGTACTCCCCATACCCAATTATCAATTTTCTCCAGTATAGCTGTAAACTGTGCCATAACATCAATCCCCTCCAAAAAATATATAGCGGAATTTTATCATATTATTCAAAAAATGTCAAGCTATAGTGTTATTTATGCAAAAAAAGCGAAAAAATGAATAAAAACTCATTTTTCCGCCTCTGATTTGCATTTGATTAATTTATAATATACAGTCAAACAAAATATGACAACCTAATTACAATTATTCATTACTCTGCTTTGCAAAGCACTCGCTGCAATATACCGGTCTGTCGTGTCTTGGCTCAAAAGGAACCTTGTCGACCTTACCGCAGGATGCACATACTATCTCATACATCTCCTTATTTTGTCTCATACTGTTTTTTCTTGCTGTCCGGCATTCCTTACAGCGCAAAGGCTCATTTTCAAATCCCTTTTCAGCATAAAACTCCTGTTCGCCTGCAGAAAAGATAAATTCCTTACCGCAGTCTTTGCATACTAATGTCTTGTCTTCGTACATTTTTTTACCTCACTTTGCAATACTTACTGATAACTGTCTTTTAACAAGACCCCTTATCAAGAATATTCTCCAGCTTCTTTCTGATGCGCTGAACAGCATTGTCAACTGATTTTATATCCTTTCCAAGAACCTTGGCAATCTCCTGATATGACATATCACGCAGATAATATACCAGCACCTCCAGCTCCAGTTTACTTAAAGCCTTGTTAATTTTATACTCTATACCATCTATATTCTCACGATCAATCAATATAGTTTCAGGATCCTGAAGCTCCTTATTTGCTACAAGCTCCGGAAGCTTCGCTTCACTACCGGTTTCATATGAACTATTATCAAGCGAAACGTAAGAATTAAGAGGTATATGCTTCTGACGTGTTGCCGCCTTCACGGCAGTTATGATACGACGCGACACGCATACCCCGGCAAAAACCTTAAAAAAAGGTAATTTATCACCGTCGAAGTCCTTTACTGCCTTATACAGACCTATAAAGCCCTCCTGTATAATATCATCTTCATCCGCACCCGCCAAAAAATACGGCTTTGCTTTAGCATAAACTAAATTTTTATATCTGGAAAGTATTGCCTCAAGTGCAATATTATCCCCTGCCTGCGCAAGAGCCACAAGCTCCTCATCAGACAAATTTTCCGGATTTTTATTCTTGTCAGCCTCTGCCATATATCTCCCTCTGCTGATATAAGTATATTATCAGTATATCACTTAAAACACTTTATGTCAAGAAAAAATTGTACACATTGACAAATTTTCAAATTTCAATCTTTTCAGTTTTTTGACAAAACTCACAATTCTTTCAGGCTGTAGACAAAACCCTTTGCGGTTTTGTCCGCCTTATTCGGCAGTATTTATTATAACAGTATTTGTATTTCCATCCCATTCAACACTACATCCGAGTGACTCACTTATAGCTCTTACAGGAACCATAGTTCTGTCATTTATAAGAGATGCCGGCACATCAAGGTATTTTGCCTCGCCGTTTACAAAATATTGGTTTGAGTCAAGCGTAAGCTGTACCTCAGTATCCGGACTCTTAACCAAAACCTGTCTTGTTTCGCCAATCCATTCAACCTCGGCCCCCAACGCTTCAAACACACCTCTTACCGGAACAAGAGTTCTGCCTTCGATTATAACAGGATCCTGATCTTTAAACTTAACATCCTGACCGTCAACTGTGACCGTAACTTCAGTCACAGGCACGCTAAGCTGCGGAAGCATACTGTAATCATCAAACGCTACCACAGGAACTCCGCCGTTTCTTATTCCTGTCGCTCTTATGTAGGTCTGCGCATCCACATCCTTGAGATATTTGTTTATACGATAATTATTATCCGCCTCAGAAGAATATAAATTCAAACGGTTTGCAGAAGCAATAAAATCTGTATTTGCAAATCCCGAACCGGTAAGAACAACTCTTGCAGCCTCTATGCAGTCCTTATAATTATTATCATTCATAACGTATTTTGTTCCATTTATATCACTGTATGAATATGAAATGTTTTTGTCCTCAAAAACGCCTGAAACAGACTCTGTCACAGATTCATCATCAACCATTTTTTCTATTTTGGCTCTGACAGACAGAGATTTTGTTTCTTTATTCATAGAATAAATTTTTAAAGAATAGCTTTTTGACGCGCCTGTATCATTAAAATATTCCACGCACAAAAAACGCTCCATTCCGCACGGCTTAACAAAAATATTCGCATAACTCTCGCCGCTCTCGCAAACAAGATTTTTCTTTACATCCGCAAGATATATTACATTGCCACCATCAGCAGCTCCGTAAATCTTAATCAGATTATCTTCAACAGTAAACAGCTCCGCATCGCCGTCACCGTCAATGTCATTAGTAAACGCGGAAATAATTCCTGAAAAATAATTTATTATATCCTCATCCTCATGTCCCACATATGATTTGGCAGTATCGCACAAACCGCTTTGCGGAATTTCCACATTAACCAAAAATTTATTGTATGTATATACATTTTCTTTTGCAAAAGCTGATGCTGACAGCATCATAGCCGAAGCCAAAATTGAAGCTGTTATCTTTTTAACATTCATTTTGAATACCTCCTGTTTATAATGATTTTTACATATTTTAAAGAAATTTTTATCCGTGAGCTGAAAACACACGGATATATAAAAACTACTGTATTTATTTCATTCAATGCCCTCCGCGCAAGCTGTGCGGATACGCTTTCTTTGCAATTATATATTACCACATTTATATATAAATTGCAATATTGATTTAATTAATTTTTTAGCAGTTTTTTTACTTTTACTATTGTAAATTTCGCAGAATTGTTGTACAATATCTATAACATTAAATTTTTACAGGAGAATTAGTATGAAAAGCTTTGATATAAGAACAAAAATATATTTCGGCGACAATTCACTTGACAGACTTGCCGATCTTCCGTACAAAAAAGCGCTAATTATAACTGATCCGTTTGTATCAAAAAGCGGAATGCTGCAAATGATTACATATCGTCTTAATGACGGCTATACGGAGTTCGAGGTGTTTTCTGATGTAGTTCCCGACCCTCCTATCGAAAAAATAATGCTGGGAGTTAAGGCAATGCTTGAATATGACCCTGACTGTGTAATTGCCGTCGGCGGCGGAAGCGCTATTGACAGCGCAAAATCCATCCGTGAATTTGCGACAAGGGCATCACACAAAGAGGTTGCTCTTATTGCCATTCCTACAACCTCAGGCACAGGCTCGGAGGTTACAAGCTTCGCTGTCGTTTCCGATCCGTCAAAGGATATTAAATATCCTCTTGTTTCTGATTCCATGCTTCCTACAGAGGCTATTCTTGATGCCGACCTTGTTAAAAGTGTTCCGGCAAACGTAACCGCTGACACGGGTATGGACGTTATGACTCATGCGATCGAAGCATATGTAAGTATAAACAACAACGAATTTTCAGCCGCGCTTGCCGAAAAATCAATCGAAATATGCGGAACTTTTCTGCTTCGCTCATATCTTGACAATAATGATACTCACGCAAGAAAAAAAATGCACGTCGCGTCATGTCTTGCCGGACTTGCCTTCAACAGCGCGTCGCTTGGTCTTAACCACGGCATTGCTCACGCAATCGGCGCAAAATTCCACATTCCTCACGGCAGAGCCAACGCAATGCTTTTACCGCACGTTATTGAATTTAATTCAGGCATTAACAAGCATTCAAAGAGTCAGAAGGAATATCCGAAATGTGTTGAAAAATACGTCAACGTTGCAAAGCTTCTCGGCGTAAATAACTTTAATGAAATTACTACTATCCGCGCTCTTGTAAGCTGGATTCAGTTTATGCTTAAGGAAATGAATATTCCAATTTCAATTTCACAGTGCGGTATTGATAAAACAGAATACTTTAATGCTATAGATTCAATGGCGGAAAAAGCTCTTGCCGACGCTTGTACAGCCACAAATCCGCGTGTGCCGACAAAGGCGGAGATATGCCTTATCTTAGAGCATTTATATGAATAGTCTATAGGATATTTTCAAATTTTAATTTGTAATTCAGCGGCAGATGCTCAAACAGGAAATCAAGAACATGATTTCTTGACAGGGCATCTGCCTTTTGTTTTCCTCTTGTATACTCAGCCAATTCAGAAATATTCATCTCAATCTTATCCATCTCCTCATGATTGCCGATAGCGTCAAGCATAGCTCGTTTACGGTCAAGATATGCCGACAAACGCTCGACACCCACTTCCGCGCCTGTATAGTCATCTTTCTCCAAACATTCCGCAACCTGCTCATTAATGTGAGAAAGCTCTCTTGATACCTTTTCCAGATTATTTGTGTACATCAGGCTGCCGGCAATAATTACAACTGCAAGCACAGCCGAAATTACAACACTTCGCATATCTATCCTCCGCTTTTTCCGAAAACTCCCTTTTCTCCTTTTTTCTGAATATACAGCTCGTCCTCCGCATCAAGTGAGGCTATAAATACTTCCTTAACATTTTTTATTCCACGCTTTTTCAGCTCTTTATCAAGCCATTCCCTTTCTTTTCCGCTGCGTTCAAGCTCTTCACGGTTTATTGAACCGTCTGATACGAGAGTACACGGAAGTCCCTCATGACGCGGATTTTCAATTTTCATATCCTCTACCGTTACACTTCGCGCCTTATCCTTTGGTATAACGCTAAGCTTGCCGCTTGTTTCTATAACCGCTACAGCCACATCTGAAATATCATGGCAGTTATTTAATCTCAGCTCTTCAATCAAGTCATTAATATTAAAGCGAAGTCTGCCAAGCTCCTCCTCGTTTATATGTCCGTTATACACCACAATGCTCGGCTCTCCCGAAAAAAACTTGCGTATTCTTTTGCTTTTAAGACTCAGATACGACATAAAAACCTCCGCCACTATCAGAGTAAGAACAGGTATTATTCCCGATAAAATAGGAATATCTATCGCCTGCATCGGCACAGACGCAAGGTCGGAAATCATAATCGCCACAACAAGCTCCGATGGTTGCAGCTCACCAAGCTGTCTTTTTCCCATGATTCTCAGCGATATTACAACAGTCGCATATAAAATCAATGTTCTTATTACAAGTATGAGCATAATATCACGACCTTTCCTTTTCTTAATATTTGTATATTTTTAATTTTAATTCATTAATTTTCTCTGTTTTTGTTTACTTTCACACGTTAAAGTGGTATAATAGACTTATACGAGGTGATTATTGTGAAAAATATAAACAACGAAAGCTTAGACAATTTATTCAACGCTGTACTGCAGCTTGAAACAATTGAAGAATGTTATAGTTTTTTTGAGGATTTATGCACTATTTCCGAGCTGAAATCTATGTCGCAAAGAATGGAGGTTGCTCTTATGCTGCGTGACAAAAAGGTCTATACCGATATAGCCGCCAAAACAGGCGCATCAACAGCAACCATAAGCCGTGTGAACAGATGTATTAACTACGGAAAAGACGGTTATAATTTAGTAATTGACCGTTTGAGAAAGGACAAATAAATGAACAGTTACTCAGATTTTGCATATATTTATGATTCGCTTATGCATAGTGATATTAATTATGAAAAATGGGCGGATTATATAGAAAATCTTTTTGATATGTATGATATAAATCCCAAGCTTGTATGCGACCTCGCCTGCGGTACGGGTAATATTACAATTCCTCTTGCGCGCCGCGGCTACGACATGACCGGCGTTGATATTTCCGAGGATATGCTTAATATCGCGCGTGAAAAAGCTCAGGGAACCGATATTCTGTTCTTGAATCAAAGCATAGAAAGACTCGACCTCTACGGAACAATGGGAGCATTTTTATGCATGATTGACGGTATCAATTATGTTATTGCTCCCAAGCTTCTTGAATATGCCTTTAAGCGTATGAAAACCTGCTTTATGGACCCTGACGCTCTTTTCATATTTGACATAAGCACAAGACACAAGCTTGAAAATATCATAGGCGGCAACACCTTTGTACATTCCGACAAAAATATTTTCTACGCATGGCAGAACAGATACATAAAAGAAAAAAATCTTTCGGATATGATGCTTACATTCTTTGTCAGACAGGGCAAATCGTATAAGCGTTTTGAAGAACGTCATCTTCAAAGAGCCTACAGCGAAACAGAACTGCGGTATATGCTAAAAAAAGCAGGCTTTTCAAAAATCGATACATATCACGAGCTTACCTTTGACGCGCCGCGTCCGGACAGCGAAAGAATAGTATTTGTATGCCGTTGAATTTAGCTTAAAGACTTGATTTTTCAGCCGTTTTATGGTAAAATAAATAAGATGAAAAAGACTTGTAAAGTAAATATTTTAATCCCATGATATATAATTTATTTATGACTACTGCATCAAAAAATTTTATCTGCGGATTTATGTTATAGGAGGAACAAATGGCTAAGAAAGCTAAGGAAAAAGAGCTGGATATGTCCGTTATTGAAAACCAAAAAATAGTCAATGTGGACTTAAACAGCGAAATGAAAAAATCATATATTGATTATGCCATGAGTGTCATCGTCAGCCGTGCGCTGCCGGATGTTCGTGATGGTCTTAAGCCCGTTCACAGACGTATTCTGTACGATATGTACGAGGCTAATCTGCTTTATGAAAATGACTTTAAAAAATCAGCGGCAACAGTCGGTGACGTTCTCGGTAAATATCACCCGCATGGTGACTCATCTGTTTATGACGCAATGGTTCGTCTTGCGCAGGATTTTTCACTTCGTTATCCTCTTGTGCAGGGTAAGGGTAACTTTGGTTCCATAGACGGTGACCCTGCCGCCGCATATCGTTATACAGAAGCAAAAATGTCAAAAATTTCGGCACATATGCTTACAGATATCGAAAAAGAAGCCGTCGATTTTGTTCCAAACTACGATGACAAGCTTCGTGAGCCGGACGTATTGCCTTCCCGTTTCCCAAATCTGCTGGTAAACGGTTCAGCGGGTATCGCTGTAGGTATGGCAACAAATATACCGCCGCATAATCTGTGCGAGGTTATTGACGGAATTATTGCAGTCATTGATGATCCTATGATTACCATTGAGGAGCTGATGACTCATATACAAGGTCCTGATTTTCCTACCGGCGGAGTTATAATGGGTAAGAGTGGAATACGCCACGCTTATACCACAGGCCGCGGCAGAATAACTCTCCGCGCCAAGGCTGAAATTGAGGAAACTGACAGCGGAAAAATGCGAATTGTTGTTTCCGAGCTTCCTTATCAGGTAAATAAGGCAAAGCTTGAAAAGCACATTAACGAGCTTGTCCGTGACGGTAAGATTGACGGAATATCCTCAACCCGCGATGAGTCCGATGAAAATATTCATTTGATAATCGAATTAAAGCGTGACGCAAATCCGAATGTCGTTCTGAATAATTTGTATAAGTTTACACAAATGCAGGATACCTTTGGAATAATTCTTCTGGCTCTTGTTGATAAGGAACCAAAAATACTGAATCTGCGTGAAATGATTAATTATTATATCGCTCATCAGGAGGATGTAATCCGCCGCAGAACTGTATTTGACTTAAAAAAAGCTCAGGAACGCGCTCATATTCTTGAAGGCTACAAGCTCGTTATTGACAATGTTGACGAGGTTGTCCACATAATCCGCGCATCAAGCGGTATTCCCGACGCAAAGGAAAAGCTATGCGAACGCTTCGGTCTTGATGATATTCAGGCTGACGCAATAGTTAAAATGCAGTTAGGCCGCTTATCCGGCATGGAACGCGACAAAATAGAAAACGAATATCAGGAGGTTATCGCAAAGATAGCCGAATATGAAGATATTCTTGCCAACGAGTCGCGTGTATTGGAAATAGTTAAAGAAGATCTTACTGAACTGAAAAATAAATACGGCGACAGCAGAAGAACTGAAATTACTATGTCGTTCGACGAGATTGACATGGAGGATTTGATTGATGAAGAAGATGTTATAATAACAATGACTCACAACGGCTATACAAAACGTATGCCGGTTGATACTTACCGTTCACAGCATCGCGGCGGCCGCGGAATTTCCGGTCTTACAACGCGCGAAGAGGACGTTGTTAAGCATATGTTTACTACATCTACTCATAATAATATCCTGTTCTTTACTACGCGCGGTATTGTCTATAAGCTAAAAGGATATCAGATTCCCGAATCCGGCAGACAAGCAAAGGGCACGGCTATAGTAAATATGCTTCCGCTTGAGGCTGACGAAAAAATAACCGCAATTGTACCTGTAAAGGAATTTGAATCAGGCAAATATATGACCTTTGTAACCAAAAACGGTATTGTTAAGAAAACAGATCTTATGGATTACTCCCGTATCAGAAACGGCGGTTTAAGAGCCATTGAGCTTGCAGACGGCGATGAGCTTATCCATGTAGAGCTGACGGATAATACTCAAAATCTTATTCTTGTTACGCACAACGGTCTTGCTATCCGCTTTAAAGAAACAGATGTGCGCGCAACAGGTCGTACAACCCGCGGCGTAATGGGTATCAGACTAAAGGATTCAGACTATGTTGTAGGCGCAAGCACAACTGCTCCCGATTCTAAACTGCTCGTTATTACAGAAAACGGCTACGGCAAGAAAACAGAGTTGGATGAGTACCGCGGTCAAAACAGAGGCGGTCTTGGTATTCTCACATACAAGGTTACCGATAAGACCGGTAAAATTGCCGGCATGAAAACAGTAACAGACGATCAGGATATTATGATGATTACTTCGGAAGGTGTTGTAATTCGTATGCATATTGACGAAATCAGCACATACAGCAGAAATACTCAGGGTGTGCGCTTGATGCGTCTTGATGATGACGTGAAAGTTGTCAGCGTTGCTCTTACAGAGCATGAAGATGACGACATTTCCGAAGATATTCAAACAGAAGAAATTGAAGGAGATAATGAGTAATAATGAAAAAATTTAGTTTTTTAACAGTTATTTTATCAATCGCCATGATGCTCACATCCTGCAAGGGAGGAAATGAAAAGGCACAGCCTACACCCACCCCTATTCCCACTATTGACCCCATACTGGCAGAAAATTCAATAGAGGCAACAATAACTTTGGAATCAGGCGATGAAATTGAGCTGGAGCTTTATCCGGAGCTTGCGCCAAAAACGGTTGATAACTTTGTAGAGCTTGCGGAGGATGGTTTCTATGACGGAACTATTTTCCACCGTGTTATTGAGGATTTTATGATTCAGGGCGGCGGATATGACGAAAATCTTAAAGAGCAAAAAGCTTCAACCATAGAGGGCGAATTTGCTGCAAATAACTTTGAAAATACGCTTTCGCATACGCGTGGTGTGATTTCAATGGCAAGAGCGCAGCAGTTTGACAGTGCTTCAAGTCAGTTCTTCATCGTTCAGCAGGACGCGACATACCTTGACGGTCAATATGCAGCTTTTGGTATAGTAACCGATGGTATGGACGTTGTTGATGAAATTGCATCTTCAAGAACGGGCTCAGTTTCATCGGCAGGTATGGATGATGTACCTGTTAAACCCATTGTTATTGAATCTATTACAATTGGTTCAGGCTCATCCGCCTCAAATAAAACAAACGGTAAAAACAACAGTAAGAATAACGCAGAGCTTGACGAAGATGATTTATCCGATGAGGATGTTATAAATAGTTTGTTCGGTTCAGAGAACGACTCTGACAGTTCAAGTTCAGGCAGTTCAAGCTCAAGTTCAGGCAGCTCAAGCTCACGTTCAGGAGCCTCAAGCTCAAGTTCAGGCAGTTCAAGCTCCAGTTCAGGTAGTTCAAGCTCACGCGGCTCAGGAAGTTCAAACAACTCCGCGCCGATTGATTTGGACGCTTCAGGAATGTCAGGCACAGGCAGCAGCGACAGCAGTTCATCAGGCATGGGATCGTTTGACACTAACGGAGCCTCGGGTTCATCTAACAGTTCAAATAAAAGCAGCACCTCCGGCATAAGCATTACCGGTGGAATTTAAGCTGATTACAGGAGGATAAAAATGGCAAACATCAATATCGAAATAGAAATGGAAAACGGCGGAATTATCAAAGCGGAGCTTTATCCCGAAACAGCTCCTATTACAGTTGATAATTTTGTAGGCTTAATCGAAGATAACTTTTTTGACGGATTAATCTTCCATCGTGTTATTCCGGGATTTATGATTCAAGGCGGCGGCTTTGATACAGACGGAAATCATAAGGATGCAAAATCAATCAAGGGCGAATTTGACGGAAACGGCGTGCCTAACAGCTTAAAGCATACAAGAGGTGTGCTTTCAATGGCAAGAACAATGTTTCCGAACAGTGCTTCAAGCCAGTTCTTTATCATGCACGAGGACGCTCCCCATCTTGACGGTCAGTATGCAGCCTTCGGCATGGTTACAGACGGTATGGACGTCGTTGACGAAATCGCCGAAACCCCTACCGGCTTCCAGGATAAGCCTATAGAGGATCAGGTTATTAAAACAATAAGATTGGTTTAATAAAAAATGGTTGGTTCAACAATGAACCAACCATTTTTGATGTGATTTTATTCTGAGCGCACTTTAGCTTGCGCTATGATTTCATATATTCCTTTATTTCTTTTTCAACACGTTTTATATCCGCATATAATTCAGATGCGGACATTCTGTATGCTCCGCTGCCAAGAATTATAATCTGCTCAAGGCTGTCCGAGGTCGCTACTCTTACACGGTGCTTCTTACCCAGCTCACGCGTTACCTTTTCTATATACATATCAGCGGTTTCTGCTTCCTTTGTATAAACAACACTTATATTATGGATATTTTCAACCTCACGCACATTTCCTTTTACTTTGTATGCGTCAAATACAAGAATCAGCTCACAATTCCTAAAGCCCCGATAATTACAAAGTATATCGATAAGTCTGCCGCGCGCCGCTTCAAGATCCCTATCAGCAATAGTCTTAAGCTCGTCCCATGCAAATATAATATTATATCCGTCCACAAGCAGATACTCAGGCCCCTGCGGGAGCGGTTTTGCCTTGGGATATTTCTTCGGTGCCGACTTTTTAGTTTCCAGTGCCGTATGCGGTTTACGGTCTATTTTTCCGTAGGTATTTTCAAAAATTCTCACCAATTCTTTATCCTCGGCAATGCTGTCCAGATATTCCTTCACCTGCCGGGCAATAATTTTAGGTTCTTCATCCTCTTCCGTTTCCGGCTGCCATGCGCTTTCAAGATGCATATGCTCCGTAACCTTATCCCACTTCACAGTATATCCCGCACCATGCGAGCAGAAAACAGAATCCGCTGTATTTTCGGTATCACTGTCACTGTCATATCCAATTGCTTCAATAACCTCGTCAGCATTATGACAAGGCTCATAGCCCTTTACCACGCACGAAAGTCGTCCTCGTCCTCGGGTATATTCCGTAACCTGATAATCACGCATTTTTGCAACAGGTGCGCTTCCTTTTATAACCGACATATCTCCTCGATTTTCCGGCTGTGAAAAGCTTCCTCCCATCTGCTGAATATCAGTAATTGCACGTCCTATCGATTCAGTAGGAACCTCCAGCCTAAAATCATACCACGGTTCAAGCAAAATACTTTCCGTCGATTTTAGTCCATGCCGCACAGCGCGATAGGTCGCCTGTCTGAAATCACCGCCCTCGGTATGCTTTTGATGCGCTCTGCCGGCTATCAAAGTTATTTTCATGTCTGTAATCGGCGAGCCGGTCAGAACACCTATATGTTTTTTCTCCTCAAGATGAGTCAAAATAAGCCGCTGCCAGTTACGATCAAGAACATCTTCGCTGCATTTTACAGCAAACTGCAATCCGCTGCCCCTTTCACCCGGTTCAAGCAACAGATGAACCTCAGCATAATGCCGGAGCGGCTCGTAATGTCCCACTCCTTCAACCGGCTCTGCAATGGTTTCCTTATATGCAATACTGCCGCGGCTGAACTCAATATCCATATCAAAGCGTTCTGAAATTATACGTTTCAAAATATCAAGCTGCACCTCACCCATTAGCTGCATATGGATTTCTTGAAGCTGTTCATTCCATAATATATGAAGCTCGGGATCCTCCTGCTCTAAGCGTCTTAAACGTACCAATGCTTCATGCACATCTATCCCCTGAGGCAGCTCAACACGATAAGTAAGCACCGGTTCAAGGACAGGAAGCTGCGAATCAGCCTCCGCGCCAATACCTTCGCCCGGATATGTACGGGTAAGTCCGGTAACGGCGCAAACAGTTCCCGGAAACGCCTCATTTACCGAGTTATACTTTACTCCAGAATATATGCGTATCTGATTTACCTTTTCCGCCCAATCTTCACCCTTACTGTCTGTAAGCAGCGTCTTTATTTTCAGACTTCCACCTGTAATCTTCATATGAGTAAGACGCTTACCCTGCTCATCCTCAGATATTTTAAATATCTTTGCGCCAAACTCATCACCATACTTTATATCAACGGTGTATTTTTCCAAAGCCTCCAGAAATTCATCTACTCCCTCAAGCTTAAGCGCAGATCCGAAATAACACGGAAAGATTTTTCTTTCTGCCACAGCTTTGCCGATATTACCATTGCTAAAATCTTCACCGTCAACAAAAATATTCATCAGCTCTTCATCGCACATAGCAAGCGATTCTCTGAAGATTTCAGAGGAAATATCGTCAAAATTTATACACCCGTCATCAAGTCTTTCCCTAAGCTCCATTATGATCTCATCTTTTTCATATTCGGAAATATCCATTTTATTAATAAATATAAACGTAGGTATATTATATCTTATAAGCAATCTCCACAGTGTTTCCGTATGATTCTGCACCCCGTCAGTACCGCTTATAACTAAAATTGCATAGTCAAGCACCTGTAGAGTGCGCTCCATTTCAGTTGAAAAATCAATATGTCCCGGAGTGTCAAGCAAGGTAATCTCTGTGCCATTCAGCGGCAGCACCGCCTGCTTTGAAAAAATAGTAATACCCCTGTCACGCTCAATCTGATTATTGTCCAAAAAGGCGTTTCCGTGATCAACTCTTCCAAGCTTTCGTATTTCTCCGGCACGATAAAGCATTCCCTCAGAGAGAGTGGTTTTACCGGAGTCAACGTGTGCAAGTATTCCAATTACTAATCTTCTCATTTAATCGTTCCAATCTTTTTTTCTATATCACATTCAAGATAGCAGTCATCACGAAGCTGTGAATATCCGAAATAAACTTCCTTTCCGTCAAGCAGCTTTGCGGGAACTATCCAGTCATCGCCGTAAAAATAATCATCTGCAACAAGCTTACCGTCAGCATAAAGCTGCGCGGCATCACCGATATAGGAAAGCTTAAGAAATCCTTCGCTGCCCTTTGCCTTCAGCTTGTACCATTCAAGCCTGCGTTCACCGCAAATATTCAATTCGTAAAGATATTCAGGTTCAAAATCCGGCTTTTCAACCTTTATAAATTCAACCTCAGGTTCTTTAAATTCAACCTCGTGTGAATATTCATCAAAAGATGTGCCGTTCCATTTCTTATACGAATAGCTTCCCGGCTCTACTGATTTGATTTTGCCGTCCTCTATATACAGATTACAGCCGTTTCCTATATACAATTCACCGTCAAGTCTGCGCAGCTTTTCCGCCTGTTCAAACGGAAGTGTTATAATTCTTACATTATTCTTCACAAAATCATGGCTGGTTATAATTTCACCATCTATTTTATATTCTGCATCTACACCCGGTATTTCAGCAAAAAAATATGTATTATTGTCATGACAAACCGGCTGTGCTGCCGCATATTCAAGCACCTCATTGCCAAGCGCCATTCTAAACGGCATAAAGAAACAGATTTCTCCCGAAACCGTAATCCCCTTTTCCGGGAAGGTCAGCTTATCATCAACCTTAAACCTTACATCTGACACATCCGAGAGCTTTGTAATTCGCTGAAAATGGTTTACAAACACAAATCCGCTCTCCCCGTCCGTCCGCATAGCGTATCTTAAATGTTCAGTATCAAACCTGTCAACGCAGTCACCCAGCGCGGTATTCATAGGCGCAATAATACTGCCAAAATCATGAACAAACAAATGAAGCATATTCAACAATCCGTGCTGACGTCTGACAATTCCGTATTCACCTATCGGCGCCTGAAAATCATATGACAAAATAGGATAATCATTAGGATAGCCCGTATCTTTGCTTTCATTAAGCGTAGAAAGTCTGCCAATCTTATTTGTTCCGCCGTGATACATATAATATCCCGGTAGATTGTTGCCGTCACAAATTTTAATCATAGATACCGCATACGGTTCCATAGGTGAAATTTTCGGTCGGCGATGATGCGTAACCTGTATTCCGCCGCCCAACTCACAGGTGGCAAAGGGATACCTTTCATACGGCAGCTGCCATTCATCATTTACAGTCTGATCGATAAGGTCGGTTCCTATTGCCGAATCATTGCGCATAGTATTAAAAAAGAAATGCGGTGACGGTGCAAGCGGATTTGTATGGTCTTCCCACGGCGCTTCACTGTAACCGCCAAATACCGGCAGCACCTCATCCACAGGAATTTTTGCCCCTCTTGAGCTGTTCCAGCCGGTTACTGTGTACAGCGGTGCAACCATACCAAGCTCAATCGCAAGCTTTTTCAGCTCTGCCAGATGCTCCGCGCCATCTACAAGCTCATTTTCAAGCTGAACAGCTATAATCGGGCCTCCATCCTTATAAAACAATCCTTTAACCTGCTCGGCAATTTTCGCATACCAAATGCGAACATATTTCATATATTCTTCATTATTTTCACGAAGTACAATTCCCTTTTTCAGAAGCCAGTCGGGAAAACCACCGTTACGGCATTCTCCATGCGCCCACGGCCCTATCCGTATAACCGCTTCAAGACCTGTTTCGCGGCATATCTCAAGAAAGGCACGAATATCCTGATTGCCGAAAAAATCAAATTCACCCTCGATTTCTTCATGATATATCCAAAACAGGTATGTAGAAACAACAGTTATACCGCCTGCCTTCATTTTTAAAAGCTCCCGCCGCCAATCATCACGATTAACTCGTGAAAAATGGAATTCAGCCATTACAGGCATCCACGGCTTACCGTTTCTTATAAGATATTTGCTGTTTAGCGTAATTTCCTCATCAGCCGGATTTTTGCCGCCCAAATTCAGATGTCCCGATATAATTTCATATTTTTCAATTTCGTTAAATACATAATCCATAATCAAATATCTCCTGATATTATTTTCAATAGGACGCAATGCCCCCGTATTTCAGCGGCAGATTGCGTTCCCGCCGTAAAGCAAGCCAACCCCAATGTTATATGCATCACTTCAAGGTCTTACAAATGTTCAATACTTAGCTCTGTGCCACAAATCATACCATCACTTGATATGTTCTTTTAGAATTTTAGCCGCTTACTTTTAGTTATAATATCATATAATGCCGCACTTTTCAAGGACAAAGCAATATTTTCATATTTTTCGACAATAACATTAAATTTAGTCATTCAACGCGGTAAGGTACAGTTTTGCTGCATTGCAACACAGGCAGCAATAAGATAATCTTTATTTTGAATAAACAAAAGGGCTGAGCACCTTTAATGCCACAGCCCATCTTAACTTATCTTTTTATCAGTTTTAAAATCTGTATAACCACAAGTGTCGCAAGTGATAATCCGTAAACAGCAAGCAATTCATTTACAGTAAGCGGTGCAACAGAAAATACACTCTGCAGCGGCGGTATAAGCAATACCGCATTCAAAAGCACAAAACCAATAACAAAAGCGCCTATAAGACTTTTATTATTCCACATCTTCCTTGTAAACACAACCGGTCTTTCCGATTTACAGTTAAAGCCGTGAACAAGTCTTGAAAGACAAAGTGTGGCAAATGCCATTGTACTTCCTACAACCGCATTACGCATAAGTCCGATATAGAATGCAGCAATTGCAGCCGCACCGATTATAATACCCTCGCTTATAATATTTGTCATTACACGACCTGTAAGAATGGACTGATCCTTACGTCTTGGCTTTTCGTTCATAACAGCAGCTGAATGTGGTTCAACACCAAGAGCTATTGCCGGCAAGCTGTCTGTGAGAAGATTTATAAACAGCAAATGCACCGCCTGAAACGGTACCGGCAAAGCCATAACAGACGCATAAAGAACAGCAAGTATTCCGGCTGTATTGCCCGAAAGCAAAAACTGAATTGAACGCTGAATATTCTTATATATATTTCTTCCGTTTTCAACTGCCTTTACAATAGTTGCAAAATTATCGTCCGTAAGAACCATAGAAGCTGCATCCTTCGCCACCTCGCTGCCGGTAATTCCCATTGCAACTCCTATATCCGCTTGCTTTAACGCAGGCGCATCATTAACGCCGTCGCCTGTCATGGAAACAATATATCCCTTTCTCTGCCATGCATTGACTATTCTGATTTTATGCTCCGGAGAAACTCTCGCATATACCGCAACATCTGTTACAAATTCGTCAAGCTCGTCATCTGACAGATTTTCTATAGCGCTGCCCTCAACAGCTCTGCGCTTATCATCAAGTATACCAATCTTTTTTGCGATTGCCGAAGCTGTCACAAGGTGGTCACCGGTAATCATTATCGGCATAATTCCGGCTGTTTTACATTTTGCAACAGCATCCGCGCTTTCCTCTCTCGGCGGATCCTGCATAGCGATAAGTCCAAGAAGAATATAATCCTTTTCATCGTCAAGCGTAATGTCAGCTGACGGAACATCTTTTTCACAAACCGCCAGAACACGCAAACCGGATTCCGAAAATTCCCGGTTCACATTTCTCAGCTGTTCGGCATCCGCCTCGTCAAACGCACGCTTACCGTCCATTGTTTTCACTTCAACAATACGCTCCAGCAGAACATCAACCGCTCCCTTTGTAAGCATTTTATAATTATTACCTATTTTATGAACCGTACTCATCAGCTTTCTGTCCGAGTCAAATGGAATTTCTCCTAATCGCGGATACTGTTCACGAACTCTTTCTGACGGAAGATTATGCTTATTTGAAAAATCAATAAGAGCAATCTCCGTAGGATCGCCTATCTCCTGACCATCCTTTCTGACAGAATCGTTACACAATGCACCGTCAATAATAAGCTGAGCCTGACGCTCATTTATATTGTCGTCCTTATCTATAACTGTACCGTCAAAGTACATTTTCTGAACAGTCATTTTGTTCTGAGTAAGCGTTCCGGTTTTATCCGAGCAAATTATCGAAACACTGCCCAAGCCCTCCACTGCCTGCAGCTTTCTTATAATCGCATGTTCCTTCGCAAGCTTCTGAGTGCCTACTGACAGAACTATCGTAACAATCGAGCTTAATGCCTCAGGAATTGCCGCAACTGCTAATGCTACCGCAAATATAAATGCATCAGAAAATGCTTCCGGCGTTATTGGGCCGCTGTTTCTGAATAATGTAAGTCCCATTACTATGATACAAATACCTAATATGATAAACGAAAGCTTTTTGCCAAAGCTGTCAAGACTTACCTGAAGCGGAGTTTTTTTCTCCTGAGTATTTTTTAACAGCGCCGCAATTTTACCGATTTCAGTATCCATGCCTATTCCGGTAACAACCATTTTAGCTCTTCCGTATGTCGCAAAGCTTCCCGAATACATCATATTCACTCTGTCACCAAGCGCTTTTTCACCTTCAAGAGCTTCTTCGCTTTTTTCCACCGGCTCACTTTCACCGGTAAGCGCACTTTCGTCTACCTTCAGCGACGCATTTTCTATAATACGTCCGTCAGCACACACAAAATCTCCGGCTTCAACCACAACTATATCACCGACTGTCACATTTCGTCCCTCAACAATTCTGATTTCTCCATCGCGTATAACCTTAGCGGTCGGCGCGGACATTTCCTTCAGACTGTTTAAGGACTGCTCCGCCTTAATATTCTGAACCGTACCTAAAATTGCGTTTATTGTTATAACTACAAATATTACTATTGAGCTTTCCAAATCACCCAGAATACCCGATATAATCGCCGCAATAATAAGTATAATCACCAAAAAGTCCTTATACTGTTCCAAAAACAATACTATCGGATTTTTTCTTTTACCTTCGGCAAGTTCATTTTTTCCGAATTTATTCTGATTTTCAGCCGCCTGCTTTTCAGATAAGCCCTCTGTGCCTGTACCTAAGCTTTTTAAAACTTCTTCTTTCTTCATTTGATACGGAATCATAATAATCCTCCCCTTATTTAATCTCTGATGACCGCAACAACTGTTTCTTGAACCATATCCTCACCGTTTATGTACATATTTTCTTCCTTAATCGAAAAAAAGAAGCAAGACAATTATCGCAGCCAAAAAAATCTGCAACAAAAGTCTTGCTTCTTAGAATATGATCCGGATTAAAAAATCGTACTGACGACATCATATTACGCTTTAAAAGCGCAAGCTACTCCCTTTTATTGACTGTATAATATCATATTATTACCCAACTGTCAATACGGTATTCAAAAGATTTTTTATATTTTTTTAAAAAAATGTATTGACAAATCCAACTTCTTCATGTATAATATTAAATGTTGTACGGCGGTATAGCTCAGTTGGCTAGAGCATGCGGTTCATACCCGCAGTGTCACTAGTTCGAATCTAGTTACCGCTACCAAAAAGCACTTCATTAGCTGAAGTGCTTTTTTCATTTTAACTACTTTATCTCAATATCATTCGGCAGAATAATTGCCATGACTATATAAGCCAGCAGACCTGTTCCGAAAGAAACGCAGGCAATCAATACGGCAACCAATCTTATAAGTGATGGGTCAAGATTAAAATATTCTGCTATTCCTCCGCATACTCCGCATATCATTCTGTTCATAGTGCTTTTATAAAGACGCTTCATTTGATTCACCTCCATATATATCCTCAAATTCATCAAAGAAATGCTCTAAATCATCATTGAAAAACTCGTCATAAAATTCTTCAAATTCCTGTTCATGATTATTCTTATCACGGTCATCATAATAGTACACCTTACCGCCCATATTTTCAAATGCACGAACCATACTTCCTCTGCCGGATTTACCTGCAATGCACAGTAACACGCCGATGCAAACAGCTACAGCAGCTATAACCGCAACTGCCTTAGTTATTTTCATTTTCATATTTATCAGCTCCTAACTTTTCGTAACCTTTCTTATAAACCAAATACTAAGGTTAATAAGTCCCCATACAAGCAGCCATGAGAGCATAAGTCCTACTCCGAACATAACAAATCCCAGTCCGCATTGTATCAGCTTATCTGCAATTATCATATTTGAGAAAATACCTGTAATTATGGCAACTCCGCCGCCTATCCATGTTCCAAAGCTCACAGCAACAGCCATCACCATAATAAAAACCACAAAAGCCGCAGAAATCAGCAACACAGGTGCCCATACCGGGAAAAGAAATACTGCCGCAATTATTGCTATAACCCAACCGGTGTAATTTCTGGCTTTGTTTATCCTATTCTGATTATTTTTTTCTTCTTCAGTATTAGATTTACAATATTTTTTTGCCGCCTCCTTTGGTGTTCCTAAAGTATTAATCACTTCTTCATCGCTCTGAGTGCCGCAGAAAAAGCTGTTGAAATATTCCTCGGCCTTAACTACCTCATTATACGGCATAAAACCGAGCTCTTTTTTTATCTCAGCAATGTATTCTTCCTTGCCCATTATATCACCCCGCCAAAATCAATTCTTACATTACCCATGCCGCATTTTACATTCATGTCATGCTGGGCATTATTATTGTTCACGCTCTTACCCTGAATCTCCTGTCCGTTGATAATTACCTTACCCAAACCCACAGTTGCAGTATAATTAAACTCCTCGGCTCTGTTTGTAAACCTCACAGATGTATCACCCATGCCGCAGCTTATATTTACATTTCCATGCATACTCGCATCAGCCTTCATTCTGCCGACACCGCATTTTATATTCAGATTTTTTGAATATAAGCCTACCGCTTCCATATTGCCTACCGATACCTCAAGGTTTGTTGTATATGACGACAAGCCCTTGATAAGCAGATTTCCTGCGCCAAGTCTTATTTTTGCATTTTCAGCAGTAAAATAATTCGGTACTGTAATCTTTGTCATTGCCCCCGACTGGTCAATATGGCTTCCGTCTACAGAATTTCCCGATATATGCCATACACCGTTTACTATACTGCTTTGCAGCTTGCCGCCGTCTATACCAAAGCTATCGCCCCGGTCTATTACGAACATTCCCGCGCCAAGATTTATATCAAGCTTTTTTATATCGGAACAGGTTTGCACATATGCCGCACTATTTTCATAGCTTCGGTTTTTATCACGCAATATCTTTATAATTATAACCGCAATCAGTGCCAGTATAATTATAGATGCCATTGATGAAATTACTCCGCCTATTAAATTCAGCACAGGAACTCCAAAGCCTATAATCAGCACAACCAACAGTACATACATCCAAATCGGATGCTTCGTATTAATACTGCCGGTATTTTTTTCGTCCGAATATTTTATCGGCAAAAAATTATTTACCACATTTTTGTCGCAATATTCTTTCTTGAAATCCTCTGCAACTCTCCTCGGAGAACCCAGCTCCCATAATGCCGTTTCCTCATCGACACTCTCACTTATATACTCATCATAATAGTTTATAGCGTCATTAAGCTCCTCCGGCGGCAGAAAGTTCAACTCTTTCCGCAATTCGTTTAAAAACTCCTGTTTACTCACAGTTGTCCCCCTCCTCAACAATGTTATTTATCTTATCTCTGTAATTTTTCCATTCATTCCGGTACATCTTAAGCTGACATTTTCCTCTGTCTGTTATTGAATAATACCGGCGGTTTCTGCCCGAAAATTCCTTATCGTATATTTCCAGACAGGCATCCTTTTGCAGACGCCTGAGAACAGGATAAAGCGTTGATTCGGAAATTTCCAACGACTCACGAAGCTCGCGCGTTATTTCATATCCATAGGTATCAGCGCGCTCCACTATTGACAGCACTAATGTATCAAGAAGCGCTCCGTTGACATTAAATATCATTCACACCACTCCTCTATATCTTTTTCTTAACAATACTATATCACATATAATATTGTTTGTCAATGTATTATTTTATAATGTCAAAATTTCTGTCATTCAGAGTTTCAGACGTAGATTTTATCACCTATATATGTGACATCCACCCGCTTATAATTATGATTTTACATCTTTTTTCATTTTATATATTGCAAATCAATCTGAAATTTGTTATAATATATATAATATTATTATAGAAAGAAGGTAATTCCAATGAAAATTGCTTTAATTAACGAAAACAGCCAAGCTGCAAAGAACGGTGTTATCGTTGAAACCCTAAAGAAAGTCGTTGAACCGTTAGGTCACGAGGTATTTAACTATGGTATGTACTCAGCTGATGACGCTGAACAGCTAACATATGTTCAGATTGGTATTCTTGCTGCTATTCTTCTTAATTCAGGCGCTGCTGATCTTGTTATCACAGGCTGCGGCACAGGCGAAGGCGCTTGTCTTGCTTGTAACGCATTCCCCGGAGTGCTTTGCGGTCATGTTGTTGATCCTACAGACGCTTATCAGTTCACTCAGGTTAATAACGGTAACTGTATCGCTATGCCTTTCGCTAAAGGCTGGGGCTGGGGTGCAGAATTAAACCTTCAGTATGTATTTGAAAAGCTGTTTGTTGAAGAATGGGGCGGCGGTTATCCTAAGGAAAGAGCAGTTCCTGAGCAGAGAAATGCTAAAATACTTAACGAAGTTAAAAAAGTTACTCACAGAGAGCTTCTTGACATTCTTCCTAACCTTGATCAGGAGCTTGTTAAGGGCGCTGTTGCAGGAAAGCAGTTTAAGGATCTATTCTTTGCAAACTGCAAGTGCGACAAAATTGCTGAATACGTTAAGACAATCGTTGACTAATCAGAATTTTAAAATGAGTGATTTTACACTCATTCTAACAAAAAGGATATGTGAAAAAAATCACATATCCTTTTTTAGTGTGTCGACAAAACCTATTGTTTAGCAGTGTGTCAGGCTCTCCTACGAGGGGAGGCTTACTATGCCAAACAATACTTTGTCGATAAGTCGAATTAGCAATTCATATTTCTTATTTAATACTCTCAACCACGTTTATTCTTGTAATAGCTCTTTTTAATTTAATTTCAGCAGCCTTTTCTTCATATTCAGAAGCGGTATGCATTATTTTTTCCGCTCTATCCTTTGCGCGTTTGGCGCGCTCTACATCTATATCCTCAGCCCATTCAAAAGTATCGGCAACAAGACGAGTTACCTTTCCTTTTACGCTAAGCAATCCGCCTGAGCAGGCAGCAGATTTTGTATCGCCGTTTTCCATAGTTATTCGTGCCAATCCGGTAGCAACCGGACTGACATAATCCGAATGACCGCTTAAAATTCCCACATCACCCTCAGTTGTACGAACAAGAATTTTCTCAGCCTGTCCGTCAAACATCAAGCCGTCAGGAGTTACTATCTGTAAATGAAATGTTTTCATATCATAATCCTCTCAATACAGATTTTCAATCCATTTTCATCGACTTTGCTTTTTCTCTTGCCTCATCTATTGTTCCGACAAACAGGAAGCATGACTCCGGAATATCATCGCATTTACCTTCAATAATCTCCTTAAAGCCGCGTATCGTTTCCTTAATCGGAACATATTTGCCCTGCATACCTGTAAACTGCTCCGCAACCGAAAACGGCTGAGATAGAAATCGCTGAACCCTTCTTGCGCGGTTTACAGTATTCTTATCCTCATCACTCAGCTCATCCATTCCCATAATTGCAATAATATCCTGAAGCTCGGTATATCTCTGCAAAATTTTCTGTACCGCTCTTGCCGTTTCATAATGCTCTTTCCCCACAATATCCGGCGATAAAATTCTTGAGGTTGATTCAAGCGGATCAACCGCCGGATAAATACCAAGCGAAGCAATCTGCCTTGACAGAACAGTAGTAGCGTCAAGATGCGCAAACGTCGTTGCCGGCGCGGGGTCTGTAAGGTCGTCGGCAGGCACATAAACAGCCTGAATTGAGGTTATCGAGCCATTCTTTGTTGAAGTAATTCTTTCCTGTAAAGCGCCCATCTCAGTTGACAAAGTGGGCTGATAGCCAACAGCCGACGGAATACGTCCGATAAGAGCGGAAACCTCCGAGCCAGCCTGTGTAAATCTGAAAATATTGTCAATAAACAGAAGAACATCCTGATGCTGTTTATCGCGAAAATATTCAGCCATCGTAAGTCCTGTCAGAGCGACTCGCATTCTTGCGCCGGGCGGTTCATTCATCTGACCGTAAACAAGCGCCGTTTTGCTTATAACGCCTGATTCCTTCATTTCATTATAAAGGTCATTACCCTCTCTTGTTCTTTCTCCAACTCCGGCAAAAACACTGATACCGCCATGCTCCTTGGCTATATTATTTATAAGCTCCATTATAAGTACGGTTTTGCCTACTCCGGCACCTCCGAAAAGTCCGATTTTTCCGCCCTTTGCATATGGTGCAATCAAATCTACAACCTTTATGCCGGTTTCAAGAATTTCAGTTGTAGTGTCCTGCTGAGCATATGAGGGCGGCTCACGATGAATACACCATTTTTCCTCCGTTTCAGGATTTGGCATATCGTCAACCGCATCGCCCAGAACGTTAAATATTCTGCCCAACGTCTTATCTCCTACCGGAACGGTAATTCCCGAGCCTGTATCAACCGCGTCCATTCCTCTTACCAATCCGTCAGTTGCACCCATAGAAATACATCTTACAACATTATCTCCAATATGCTGTGCAGCCTCGGCAACCAGCCTTTTTCCGTTATGATTAATTTCAATTGCATTCAACAGATTCGGCAGGCTGTCCTTGTCAAATTTTATGTCCAGAACCGGACCTATTATCTGAACTATTTTTCCTGTATTATTCATAAACTCAATTCCCTCAACCTAAATTTTCGGCACCTGAAATAATTTCCGTCAATTCCTGAGTAATAGAAGCCTGACGCGCTCTATTATATTCAAGACTAAGCTTATCTATCATTTCAGCTGCATTATCCGAAGCAGACTCCATTGCATTTCTTCTTGCAGAAAGCTCTGACGCAACTGATTCAGTCACCGCTCCGTATATCATACCCGATAAATAATGCGGTACTATATTCGAAAATGCCGATTCTGCATCAGGCTCATAAATTATAAGACTATAATTTATATTACGCATACCTTCTTTTGTATGCTCAACCTTTATAGGAAGCACACTGACTGTTTTCGGTTCCTGAACAAGCATATTTACATAACTTGTATATGACAGCTTCAACCGTGTAAATTCGCCCTTTTCATAGCTTTGAGCAAGCAGCTTTCCCATTGCGTGACAGTCCGAAATTTTAATATCTGCTGCTTTGGCATATACCTTTGTATAAATTTGCTTACCGTTGAAATACTCCAAAACTTTCTTTCCTATCGGAAAAATTATATCCTCCTCCGCAATCTCAAGCGACTTGAAAAGATTATTGTTATATCCGCCCGCCAAGCCTCTGTCGCCGGCTATAACAATATGACACGTCCTCCCCTGCCGCTCCTGAGTGTATACAGAAGAAAAATCCTTATTATCCTTGGCAATGTCCTCAAGTGTTTCTGTTAATATATCAAAATACGGCTTTGAACGCTCTATCCGCTCGGCTGCTTTACTCATTTTCGAAGCGGCAACAAGTCCCATCGCCTTTGTTATCTGCATTGTTGAGCTGATACTTTTTATTCTGTTTTTTATTGTTTTCATTGATGATGCAGACATACAGTATCCCTTTCCATTGATGCAATATCATACAAAAGAACGTTTACATTCCTCAATTGCATTCTTCAACCTGTTTTCGGTTTCCATACTTAAATCACCGGTTTTTTCTATATCATCTATTATATCATGCGCTTTATTTTCTATATAATTGAACAAAGCGCTTTCATATTCATGTATTCTATCAACAGGAATATCCTCCAGATAGTCATTAATAACCGCATAAATTATTGCCACCTGCAATTCAACCTTCACCGGAGTATTTCTACCCTGTTTTAGTATCTCAACTATTCTTTCGCCCTTTGCCAGACGCATTTTTGTATCTCTGTCTAAATCCGAGCCAAACTGCGCAAACGACTGCAGCTCACGATACTGCGAATATGCAAGCTTAAGACTGCCGGCAACCTTTTTCATTGCCTTTATCTGTGCGTTTCCGCCTACTCGCGATACACTTATGCCCGGATTTACCGCCGGCATAATTCCAGAATGGAATAATTCCGTTTCGAGAAAAATCTGTCCGTCAGTGATTGATATTACATTCGTTGGAATATATGCCGAAACATCTCCTGCCTGTGTTTCGATTACAGGCAGAGCTGTAAGCGAGCCGCCGCCAAGAGCATCTGAAAGTCTTGCGGCTCTTTCCAGCAATCTTGAATGAAGATAGAAAACATCTCCGGGATATGCCTCACGTCCGGGAGAACGCCTTAAAAGCAGTGATAATGCTCTGTATGCCACAGCATGCTTTGATAAGTCGTCATAAATAATAAGCGCGTCTGCGCCCTTATACATGAAATACTCACCCATGGCGCAGCCTGAGTACGGCGCAATATACTGCATTGCCGGCATTTCAGAAGCGGTTGCCGAAACAACTATTGTATAATCCATAGCTCCCGCTTTTTCAAGCGTATCAACAATTGAAGCAACTGTAGAACGTTTCTGACCTATAGCAACATAAATACATATAACATTTGAATTCTTTTGATTTATTATTGTATCAACAGCAATAGAGGTTTTTCCGGTTTGCCTGTCACCTATAATAAGCTCTCGCTGACCTCTGCCTATCGGAATCATGGAATCAATAGCTTTAATTCCGGTCTGCAAGGGCACACTTACCGACTTACGCTCAATAATTCCTGACGCAACAGCTTCAACAGGACGATATTGCTCAGCATTAACCGCACCCTTGCCGTCAATCGGATTTCCCAAGGCGTCAACCACTCTGCCTATCAAGCATTCTCCTACAGGAACATTTGCAACCTTTCCTGTTCGCTTTGCGCATCCGCCTTCTTTTATTTGCTTATCCTCTCCAAGAATAATAACGCTGACATTATCCTCTTCAAGATTCATCGCCATAGCCATAACTCCGCCGTCAAGCTCAATCAGCTCACCCGCCATGCAATTCGCAAGACCATGTATACGAGCTATTCCGTCACCCACTTCAATTACATATCCTGTTTCGGTTTCATTTATAATATTTTCGTAATTTTTTATACGGTCCTTTATAATTTTGCTTAAATCCTGCATTTCTTACTCCTAAGTTAATTAATTAGAGCTTGCCTGATATTCAACAGCTCCGATTTGACACTTGAGTCAATCCTCTTTCCGTCCATTTCAATTATTATACCGCCGATACAGCTTTCATCAATACGCTTTTTCATGACTATTTTTCCTCCGGTGCGAGCTTCAAGCTTTTCTATAAGTCTTTTAACAAGATCATCTCCCAATGGACGCGCTGTTGTAATGTTTACTGTTTTAATATTGTTATATTTATTATATAAATCCTCATATGCTTCAAGACATTCCGCAAGATGATGAACTATATGCTTTTCGCATAGCAGCTTGAGAAAATTTAATGTATAATGATTAATTTTCCCGAAAAAATCATCATTTAATATTTTCATCAGCTCATCCTTGTCAATCCTCGGCGAATCAAGTATTTTAACATACTCCGGATGCTTTTTAAAAAGTGCTGCTATATCGCTCAAATCTGAAAGTATTATATCGGAAATACCCTCCTCGTGTGCCAATTCAAGAAATGATTCTCCATATAATTTTGCTATTGACATACAAATCACCTCTAAATTCTGTCAATAATATCTGAGATTAATTTTTTGTCATTTTCTTCGTTAAATTTTTCGCCAATAAGCTTTTCCGCAACATCAACAGCCATCGAGGCAATCTCAGTTCTCGCTTCATTTATTGCATTTTTCTTATCCTGCTCTATCTGATTTTGTGATTTTTCCATTATATGCTTTACTTTATCCGTTGCCTCATTTATTATGCTGTCCGAACGCAGACTGGCAGTTTCGACAGCAGATTTAATAATACCGTCAGCCTCAGATTTTGCCTGAAGCAGCTTCTGCTCATACTGTCCCTTCAGCTCCTCGGCAGAATTTTTAGTTTTCTCTGCCTGCCTATAAGTACTTTCTATTTCATTCGCACGAGCGTCCAGCACCTTATTTACAGGCTTGAACAAAAATTTTTTCAGCAACAAAAACAAAATCAAAAGATTTGCCCATGTAAAAATCATCGTCCACACATCAACTGATACAAACTGTAAACATTCTTCCACTACGCTCAACCCTTTCTAAAATTAAAGAAGTCCGATAAGCGGATTTGCAAATAAAAGTATCAATGCCACAACAAGACCGTAAATACCGGTTGATTCCGCAACCGCGCATCCAAACAGCATTGTTGATGTAATCGCACCCTTTGCCTCCGGCTGTCTGCCTACCGCCTCTGCCGCCTTACCTGCCGCAAATCCCTGACCAATACCCGGTCCTACACCTGCTATCATTGCAATTCCCGCTCCGATTGCCGAAGCTGCCAATACAATTGCTTTTTCCATAATTTTTCTCTCCTTTATTA
>JALEPO010000163.1 GCA_022768695.1 Clostridia bacterium | reverse complement strand
TTATAAATAAAAGTCCAAAGAAATTTTCCTATATAGCTTTCGTTTCTTAGCTGAGGAACAATGGTATGTCCTAAAACTACAAAGATAATTCCTATTCCTTTTGCTATATCTATCCAATCTAAATGCTTACTGTTCATATTTAACTCCTCCAAAAAATAAAGCCGAATGCGTATTATAAAACTCGCAATAATATTCGGATTTAATCAAGATTTTTGCATAAAAATGCTTGTGGTGTTTTTCTCATTATATAAAAGATATTGGATTTTGTCAATGTTTTTTTGTTTCCGGTGTATTTAGCTTTGAGTTCCCTAAAAATATGAAGTAAAAAGTCTATCAAACCACATAACAGTGCGGAAAAACAAGAATTAAAATTTGAAATTCAGGCAAAAAAATAATGCAATTTCACTCCTAATAATGTCATTAGACAAAAACATTGTCCAAAAGGAGTGCTGGTCATTCAAATTATATGATGACAGATAAGATATATGCACATTGTTCGATAGAGGATAAATCAAAAGCTATCAATCAAATGTTTCAATAAACTCAGTTGTGGTCAAGTATAACAAAGATAATAAAACATGATTTTATAAATCGCATAACAATGCGGATTAAAAGTACATTAAAAAAATATAAAACGAAATTTAAAAATAAGGTTGTAATTTTATTCGTTTTGCGTTATAATTAAGTAAATATATAAAAAGGGAAGTAACATTATGAAAATATACAATACATTGACCAGACAAAAACAGGAATTTATACCTATTGATAAAAATGAAGTAAAAATGTATTCCTGCGGACCTACTGTTTATGATTATTTTCATATTGGTAATGCACGTCCGTTTATAATTTTTGACACAATGCGCCGTTATCTTGAATATTCGGGATATAATGTAAAATTTGTACAGAATTTTACTGATATTGACGATAAAATGATAAAGCGTGCAAACGAGGAAGGTATTACGGTTAAGGAACTGGGTGAAAGGTTCATAAACGAATATTTTAAAGACGCCAAATCAATAGGAATACATGAGGCGACTATTCATCCGAAGGCAACGGAAAATATTGATGCAATAATTAATATTATAAAACGTCTGGAAGATAATGGTTACGCATATAATGTTGACGGTAACGTGTATTTTTCAACGAAAAAATTCAGAGAATACGGCAAACTGTCAAAGCAGCCGCTTGAGGATTTGGAAGCGGGCGCAAGAATAGATATTAATGAAGCCAAGAGAGATGTTATGGATTTTGCTTTGTGGAAAAAGCAAAAGGAGGGTGAACCGGCATGGGAAAGTCCATGGGGCATGGGCAGACCGGGATGGCATATTGAATGCAGCGCTATGGTAAATAAATTTCTTGGTGAAACGATTGATATTCATTCGGGAGGACAGGATTTGATTTTTCCGCACCATGAAAATGAGGTGGCGCAGAGTGAATGTGCAAATGGAAAGCCTTTTGCTAATTACTGGATGCACAACGGCTATATTAATATAAATAATCAGAAGATGAGCAAATCACTTGGTAATTTCTTTACTGTGCGCGATATTCTGAAAAAATATGATGGTGAAGTTGTAAGATTTTTTATGCTTTCGGCTCATTACAGAAATCCTATTAATTTTTCGGATACTTTGATGGAACAGGCAAAGTCCGCTGTTGAAAGGGTTTACACATGTATAGACAATCTTGAATTTCTGTTATCGAACAGTGAGGAAAGAGAACCTAATGACGCAGAAAAAGAATACTTGACAAAGCTTGACGAATGTAAAACAAAGTTTATTGCGGCGATGGATGATGATTTGAATACAGCAGACGCAATTGCGGCAATATTTGATATAGTTTACGCTTCAAATACTGCGCTTTCAAATGAAAGTAAGAATGCAGAGCTTGCTGTTAAAAGGACAATATCGCTTATTCGTGAGCTTGGCGGAGTGCTGGGATTATTTCAGAAAGAAGAGGATAAGTCAATTGATGCAGAAGTAGAGGAGCTTATTGAAAAGCGTAATAAGGCGCGCGCGGAAAAAGACTGGGCTACCGCGGATGCAATAAGAGATAAGCTTAAGGAAATGAACATTGTTTTAAAGGATACCCCGATGGGTGTAAAATGGTCATTTGCCGAATAAGAGGAAATTATGGAATTAAATAAAAAACCAAATCAGTATTCTCCGTTGGCACTGGCATACATCGGTGACGGAGTGTATGAATTATATGTTCGTTCGCGGGTTATTGAAGAACATTCCAATCTGCCTGCGCATAAACTGCACCTACATACTGTAAAATATGTAAAGGCTCATGCACAGTCTAACAGTATAGAGGCTTTGCAGAATATCCTTACAGAAGAGGAAGCGGCTGTGTACAGGCGGGGGCGAAATGCAAAATCAGCAACAGTACCGAAAAATGCCAATATTGTAGAATATCGGCGTGCAACCGGCTTTGAGGCTCTGATAGGTTATGTGTATTTAACCGGAGATACAGAGAGGCTAAATGAATTAATGGATGAAGCGTATAATAACGCTTTTGATATAAACCAATAATAAATTAATATCAGAATATATTTCTGACATAAAACATCAAGGAGGAAAAATGAAAATGGATGAAAAAAGAGTAACAGAATTGTCCATTATCGCTAATAAGGTGCGCAAAAATGCATTAACAGCGGTTTACAATGCGGCTTCGGGACATCCGGGTGGTTCGCTTTCTATTGCGGATTTGCTTACGCTTCTTTATTTTGAGGTAATGAATGTTGATCCGAAAAATCCGAAGATGGAGAACAGAGATCGTTTTGTGTTATCAAAAGGTCACACTGCTCCTGCACTGTATGGTACATTAGCTGAAAGAGGTTTTATTCCGGTAGAGGATGTTGCCACATTCAGACGTGTTGACAGTTATTTGCAGGGACATCCTGATATGAATAAGGTTCCGGGCGTTGATATGTCAACCGGTTCTCTGGGACAGGGTGTTTCGGTTGCCGGCGGCATGGCGCTTGCGGCAAAGCTGGATAATAAGGCTTACAGAGTTTATTCGGTATTGGGTGACGGTGAGCTTGAAGAAGGTCAGGTATGGGAGCAGGCTATGTTTGCCGCTCACTATCAGCTTGATAATTTCACAATTTTCATTGATAATAACGGCTTGCAGATTGATGGCGACATTACAAAAGTAATGAATCCTACACCAATCGATAAAAAATTTGAAGCTTTCGGTTGGCATGTAATTGTTACAGATGCGCATGACTTTAATAAGCTGCTTGCAGCTATAGAAGAGGCTAAAGCTACAAAGGGTAAGCCTACAGCTGTTATTATGAAGTCAGTAAAAGGAAAGAACGTTTCCTTTATGGAGAACAATCCTGCATGGCACGGTGCTGCTCCTAAAAAGGAAGAATATGAAAAGGCAATTGCTGAATTAGATGCTATAATTGCAGGATTGGAGGCGACTTTATAATGGCAAAAAAAGCTACAAGAGAATCATATGGTGCAGCTTTGGTTGAATATGGCAATAATCCTAATATCGTTGTTTTGGATGCCGATCTTTCAAAATCAACCAAGACTGATATGTTTAAGAAGACATATCCTGAGCGTTTTATAAATATGGGTATTGCTGAAGGGAATATGATGTGTGTTGCTGCCGGTCTTGCTGCAAGCGGTAAGATTGCGTTTGCATCAACATTTGCAATGTTTGCTGCCGGCAGAGCATTTGAGCAGGTTAGAAACTCAATTGGATATACAAAGCTTAATGTAAAGATTGGCGCAACTCATGCCGGTATTTCTGTAGGTGAGGACGGTGCTTCGCATCAGTGTCTTGAGGATATTGCGCTTATGCGTTCAATTCCTAATATGGTAGTAATCAATCCTGCTGACGACAGAGAGGCTATGGCTGCTGTTAAGGCTGCGATTGATCATGAAGGACCTGTGTATATGAGATTCGGACGTCTGGCTGTTGAGGACGTAAATGACGATGATTATAAGTTTGAATTAGGCAAGGGCGTTCAGCTGGCTGACGGAACAGACGCAACAATTATTGCTACCGGTCTTATGGTTCAGGAAGCCTTGAAGGCTGCTGAACAGCTTAAATCAGAGGGCATTAGCGTAAGAGTTATAAATATTCATACAATTAAGCCTATTGACGAAGAGATAATCATAAAGGCAGCCAAGGAAACAGGCGCTATTGTAACTGCTGAAGAGCATTATATTATGGGTGGACTTGGCAGCGCGGTTACAGAGGTTGTATGTGCAAATGCACCTGTGCCTGTTAAGATTATTGGTACAGACAGATTTGGTAAGTCGGGAAAGCCTGCTGAGCTTTTTGAGGAATACGGATTAACTGCTGCGAATATCATAAATCAGGTTAAGGCTGCAATAGCAATGAAATAATATGCTTTATATTCTGGAAGGAATTTGATTATGAAAAAACTATTAATGGTATTTTCAACGTTGTTAATTATAATAGGATTATGCTCCTGTGGAAGCGGAGGGGGAGGAATGTTTTCAAGCCCTACTCCTACTCCGATTCCTGAAATAAATCCTTTGGACATACTTTCGGCAGAGGATGTTTATGCCGGAATAGGGTATGCGTATGCTCCGGTGCTTGAAGGCGGAACTTTTATCCGCGATGGTAATAAAGCTACTGCGACATATAGAAGTGAGCCTATAGGTCAGGGGGATCCGGTAATAATTACAATTACCCAGTTTAATGAATCAGTCACAAAAGAATCTGTGTGGTACGAATATGATTATGACAGAGTTATGAGAACATCTGCCGAGATTGTTCAGGGATTGGGAGAAGACGCTTTTTTAGCGTTCCCTTCGATCCATGTATATGACAGAGGTTGTCATATAGAAATAACAGCCGGTTCGGGTAGTACAGACGAGCAGCGTAATTTGCTGATTAATCTTGCAACTACCGCTGTATCAAAATTTGAAGCTCTGATGCCGGCAGAGTAAATCCTGTATCAAACAAAGGACGACGTCATGTTATTCATTGTTTTAACGGCGGATGTACCGCCGCTGGAAAAAAGTAAGTGACATCTGATACCTATATAGCTTCTGGGGCATTTTGCTTATAAGGCTGATATTGCTTCTTTTATCAGAAGTAGAATATAATATCAATTACTGAGTGCGTGTGTATGCAAAAATCGCATATACACGCACTTTTTGTGATTACATACATAATCGTGTGAGCTTAATAGGCGGATTTTATGCTTGTTTATGCATATGACATATTTTAGGGGGGGGGCAAACAAAATGATTTTTGTGCAACATGACCAACTATAATTAATGAAAAGGGGTTGAAAATTTGTAACAAACATGATACAATAATTCATTTGACTTTTTGGTAATAATATGCTATAATATATTTATCGTAATTTTCGACAATGAGTAAGGGGGCGGGAAAATGTATGCTGTCGGCGACAAGGTTGTGCATCCTATGCATGGAGCAGGCGTGATTGAAGGAATTAGAGAAATAGAAATTGTCGGCAAAAAGAGTAAATACTATGCCGTTCGCTTTGCAATGGGAAGTATGGTTACAAACATTCCTATAGAAAACTGCGAAAATATCGGTATTCGTGACGTTATTGATAAAAATGAAGCAAAGAAGGTTCTTGAATGTTTTAGAGATTTGCCGGTTACTGATGATAGTAACTGGAATAAACGTCAGCGTGAGAATATGCTCAGAATAAAATCGGGTGACATATACCAGGTATTAGGAGTTTTGAAGGATCTAATGTTTAGAGAAAGAACAAAGGGTCTTTCCACAAGTGAACGAAAAACTCTCGGAAGTGCACGGCAGATTGTAGTGAGCGAATTGGTGCTCTCGGATGTTGCTGAAGAGGTAGATATTGAAAATATAATGCAGGATACAATAGAAGCATTGATTTAGATGTTGAAAAATCCATCGGACTGTATGTTCTGATGGATTTATCTGTATTTAATGATTGTTTAAAAGGAGGCTGATATGTTTGAAAATTACAGCAATAATAGTTGCCGGCGGTAAGGGAACTCGTATGGGCGCACAAATAAATAAGGTTTTTTTGGAGCTTTGCGGTAAAGCGGTGCTTGAACATACAGTAGAAGCCTTTGAGGAAAATCAAAATATTGATGAAATAATAGTAGTAACAGGCTCAAATGATATAGAAAAGGCTACAAAAATATTGCAAAATTGCAATAAGCTGTCGGCGGTGGTTGAAGGCGGTGAAGAACGTCAGAACTCTGTTTATAATGGCATAAAGGCTGCTTCGGGTGACATTCTTGTGATACATGACGCTGCAAGAGCGCTGATAAGCCAGAAAGAGATAAATGATGTAATAGAGGATTGTAAAAAATACGGCGCGGCTGCTTTAGGGGTTCCATGTAAGGATACACTTAAATCAGCCAATGAAAATGGATTTATTTCCGGTACGATTGACAGAAGCGTTACTTATCAGATACAGACTCCGCAGGTTTTTAAGACGGATTTAATAAGAAAGCTGCATCAATGCGCTGAAAATGACGCATTAAGCGTAACAGATGATTGTGCAATAGCCGAACATTACGGTGCGGCTGTAAAAATAACAGCCGGAAGTTATGATAATATTAAGCTGACAACTCCTGAGGATATGGCTGTAGGAGAGATGATTTTAAGGAGGAGAAAATGAGAGTAGGACAAGGATATGATGTTCACAGACTTGTTGAAGGTCGTGACTTAATTATATGCGGAGTTAAAATTCCGTATGAAAAGGGACTGCTTGGTCATAGCGATGCAGATGTTGCGCTTCATGCATTATCCGATAGTCTGTTGGGCGCAGCCGCTCTTGGTGATATTGGAAGGCATTTTCCGGATAATGATCCGGAGTTTGAGGGGGCTGACAGTCGTGTGCTGTTAAGAAGAGTCGTGAAAATGGTTTGTGATAAGGGGTTTTCGATAGGAAATGTCGATGTGACTATTGTTGCGCAAAAACCTAAAATGCTTCCGCATATTGAAATGATGCGTAAAAATATCGCAGAAGACCTTGAAATTGATGTAGATTGTGTTAATGTAAAGGCTACTACAACAGAAAAACTGGGATTTGAAGGTCGCGGTGAGGGCATTTCCGCAACGGCGATATGTATTTTAAATTAACGAGGTGGTATAATTGAATATATACGATTTTGATGAAACCATATATGACAGCGACAGTACAAAGGATTTTTATTTTTATTGCCTTAAAAGGTATCCAAAAATGATTTTGACAGTACCATGTATGATTTGGTCGTTTTTTCTGTATATTCTTGGCATAAAGACAAAAACTGAATTTAAAGAAAAGATGTATAGTTTTCTAAGATATGTAAAAGATATTGATAAAACGATTGACTCATTCTGGAATGAAAACGAGCATAAAGTAAAAAAATGGTATACAGATCGGCATTTGGATGATGATATAATCATATCTGCCTCGCCGGAATTTTTACTTGAACCTGTATGCAGAAGATTAGGTATAAACCGTTTGATTGCCTCAAGAGTTGATAAGTACACCGGTAAATATACGGGTGAAAATTGTTGGGGAGAAGAAAAGGTTAAAAGGCTTTTTCAGAAATTGCCGGATGCTGTATGCAATGAATTCTATTCAGATTCGTTGTCTGATACACCGCTTGCAAGGCTTGCAGAAAAAGCTATGATAATACGGGGGACAGAGCTTATTGAATGGGAAAGCTATACTCCGTCGAAGATAAAAATGTTTTTTACAAGAGAATTTTTGGCATTTTTGGTTGTAGGAGTAATAAATACTTTAAGTAATATTGTTTTTTCGACCGTTTACTCGTTATTTATTACCAACACAACTGCGGCATTTTTTCCGGGATATATTACATCAAATTTAGTGTCGTATATACTTAACAGTAAGTTGACCTTTAAGGAAAAACTCGGGTTTGTAAAATTCATAAAATTCTTTATATCATATATACCGAATTTTATAATTCAAACTGTTATTGTATATCTGTATGACCGCTTTATACAAGGTCCGAGTGTAATTGCATATGCTTTAGCAGCAGTAATAGGTGTTCCTATAACTTTTGTGTTTATGAAAATTTTTACATTTAAAAAGAATGATTAATTACAAATACAGATAATTTGAATAGTCAGAAGCAGGAAGTTTGTTATTTCCTGCTTTTGTAATTTAAAATTGCAAAAAAACTGTAATAAAAAAAGGGTTTTAGGCTGCGAATGCAGTAATATAATATGTGAAAAAATGTGTTTAATTATAAAAAAGGGGGTAAATATAATATGGCGTATGTTTTAGCTCTAAACGGAAGTCATGCAAACGATGGAAATACAGCTTTTTTGCTTAATGAAATTCTTGGTCATTGTAAGGCTGCAGGTGTGGAAACAGAGCTTTGCAGTGTTCACGAAGCTATTCTTGACGCAAAGCTGCCGTTTTGCGTAAACTGTTCTACACCGTGTTCAAAACAATGCTATAAGGGTACAAAGCTTGAAGAATTATTTGAAAAGGTGAATAAAGCCGATTTTGTTATATTTGGCAGTCCTGTTTATTTTGGCTCTATGACAGGACAAATGAAATGCTTTTTTGACAAAACGCGTAATGCCCGAGCAAATAAGGCATGGCTTGGAAAGCCTATGGCGGCAGTCACAGTAGGTGCGTCAAAATACGGAGGTCAGGAAAGAACACTTGAACATATCCATTCATGCGCGTTGGTATCAGGCATGACTCTGATGGGAAACAGCTCGTCAGGAGGGATGGGACACTTTGGCGTATCGGCGCAAAAACCGGCATCGGAAGATACATATGCAATTGCACAGTGCAAAATTCTTGCAGAAAGAATTATAAATACAGTAAGTCAGGTATAATTTTCTACTTACTGTGCAAACTAAAAATGTATTATTTTGCGGTATATTGCTAACGGAAGGGGTGAGGACGGTTGCCAAGGAGAATATCAGATGATTTAATAAGTGAAATATGCAGTGAAAATGATATAATAGACTACGTTTCACAGTATGTTAAATTAAAAAAATCAGGTCGTGACTACAGCGGACTTTGTCCTTTTCACAATGAAAAAACACCGTCCTTTCATGTAAGTCAGGAAAAACAGCTTTTTCATTGCTTTGGCTGCGGTGCAAGCGGAAATCTTGTTCAGTTTGTAATGAGAACTGAAAATCTTGATTTTGTGGACTCACTGAAGCTTTTGGCTGATCGCGCAGGAATTATAATTCCTGAGGACAGTGAAAATTTCTCTGATGAAAATCATGAACTTAAAAAGAGAATTTTAGAAATGAATAAGCTTTCGGCAAGATTTTTCTATAATATGTTAAAGGATAAGACAGTGGGTGCAAGGGCGCAGGAATACTTTATTAAAAGGCATATCCCATGGAAAACTGTTACAGTTTACGGATTAGGATATGCTCCGGGGACAAGAGATGCACTGCTTGATTATCTTACAGGACATGGGTACACCCCTGAACAGATACTTGAAGCGGGACTTGCTGTGGAGCGTGAGGGTAAAATTTATGATAAATTCCGTGACAGGGTAATGTTTCCGATTATAGATGTAAGAGGAAATGTAATAGGCTTTGGCGGAAGAATCATGGATGATGTAAAGGAAGTAAACGGTTACAAAATACCGAAATACTTGAACACCGCGGAAACGCCTGTATTTGATAAAGGAAAAAACTTGTTTTCTTTAAATCTTGCCAAAAATGCAAAAGCAACGGAATTAATTCTTTGTGAAGGCTATATGGATGTAATATCGGTATACCAGGCAGGAGTTAAAAATATAGTTGCAACCTTGGGAACTGCAATAACGGAGAGTCAGGCAAAGCTAATGCTGCGTTATGCAAATGAAATACTTATATGCTATGATACCGACGAGGCAGGAACAAAGGCCACGCTGAGAGCTATTGAAATAATAAACAGCGTAGGAGGCAAATCGCGCGTTATAAAACTAAAAGGCGCAAAGGATCCGGATGAATACATAAACAAAAATGGTGTGGAAAAATTCAGGGAGGCAATAAAAAAATCCGTGTCATCTACTGAATTTCGCATATCTCTGATAAAAGGTCAGTATGATACTGCTACAACTGATGGTAAGGTACAATTTATAAATGAGGTAGTTAATATTTTTACAAGCTTAAAGGATCCGATAGAGATAGATGCTTATATGAGTAAGGTTGCCACCGAAACAGAAATAAATAAGGAGGCAATACTCAGCAAATATAAGGAAAAGACATCTAAAAACAGTTACAGAAAAATTCCGACAAGGCAGGAATTTAAAAAGCGCCCTGTACAGAAAGCTGACGGCACAGAGCAAGTAGTCAGCAGCAGTCTGCTGGGAGCAGAAAAAAGACTGCTCGGTCTAATATCACAAAGCAAGAAACTGTGCAGAATGGTGCAGGAGGAGATAAAGGCTGAGGAATTTTCAACGGAAGTATATAGGAAATTAGCAGAAAAAATATATACTGCGTATAATAATGGGATAACTCCCGACGAAGCGATGATTCTTAATGAATTCAGCTCAAATCCGGAAGAATCAAATGAAGCTTCGGCAGTTTTTTACAATCTGGAGATTTACAGCGGCGATGAAGAAACTGTGCGGGATTTGATTTATAAAATAAAGCTGGAAAAATTACAGCTTAAAATAAATAGTGAAACTGATGCTCAAAAGCTTAGTGAATTATTCAAAGACAGACAAAATCTGCTTGATAAAAGAAATACTTGGGAGGAATGATTATGCAAGAGAAGAAAAAAGCAATAAAGAAAGAGTTGCTTGAAAGAGGAAAGAAGAAGGGGGTACTTACTTTCAAAGAAATAATCGACGCTTTCGAGGATTTGGAGGTTACACCTGAAGAAATCGAGCAGTTGTATGATCGGTTTGAAAAAGAAAGTATAGAGCTTGTAGAAGACCTTGATAAAGAATTGGAAGAGATTGAAGTATCCAAGGAGGAACTGGAGGATTTATCAGTTCCGGAGGGTATTAATATTGACGACCATGTCAAGATGTATTTGAAGGAAATAGGAAAGGTAAATCTTTTGACTGCTGAAGAAGAATTTGATCTTGCAAAACGTATGTCAGAGGGTGATGAAGAGGCGAAAAAGCGTCTTGCAGAGGCGAATTTGCGACTGGTGGTTTCAATTGCAAAGAGATATGTTGGACGCGGAATGCTGTTCCTTGATCTTATACAGGAGGGCAATCTCGGTCTGATTAAGGCGGTTGATAAATTTGATTATACAAAAGGTTATAAGTTTTCAACCTATGCGACATGGTGGATACGTCAGGCTATTACTCGTGCCATTGCAGATCAGGCAAGAACTATCCGTATACCGGTGCATATGGTTGAAACTATAAATAAGCTTGTCAGAGTTTCAAGACAGCTTGTTCAGGAGCTGGGACGTGAGCCTACGCATGAGGAACTGGCTAAGGAATTGAATATGTCTGTTGAAAAAGTCAGAGAAATTTCAAAGATTTCTCAGGAACCTGTTTCCTTGGAAACACCAATCGGTGAAGAAGAGGACAGTCACCTTGGCGACTTTATTCCTGATGATGACGCTCCGGCACCTTCAGAAGCGGCAAGCTTCGTATTGCTTAAGGAACAGCTTGTAGAAGTGCTGAAAACATTAACGCCGAGAGAGGCAAAGGTTCTTAAGCTTCGTTTTGGACTTGATGACGGCAGACAGCGTACGTTAGAAGAAGTCGGTAAGGAATTTGAGGTCACTCGAGAGAGAATACGTCAGATTGAGGCAAAGGCATTGCGTAAGCTTCGTCATCCGAGCCGTTCAAAGAAGTTAAAAGATTTCCTTGATTGCTGATTTGACGCATAATTACAGATGTACATTAGAAAGTGCTGTCAAAAATAATGACAGCGCTTTTTATCTGACAGGAATTTGATGAGCAATTTTGCGTATTCAAAACAAAGATTTCTTTATTGCCCAATGACGGTGATGATTGAAAGCTTTTTACTATAGAAGATAAAATGAATGTTGGAAGGGTGAAATTTATGAATTGGATAAGAGTTTCGATATATACAACATCGGAGGGTATAGAACCGGTAAGCGGCAGACTGTATCAGTTGGGTATAGCCGGACTTGAAATAGAAGATGAACAGGATTTTAAGGATTTTCTTGAAAATAATAAGCAATATTGGGATTATGTTGACGATGATTTAATAAAGGAAAAGGAAGGCGAAACGCAGGTTAAGGCATATGTAAGTGATGATGCTTCAGGACGTGAGCTGCTGCTTGCTATAAAATCCACGCTGCAGGAGCTTAAAGCAATTGATGAAGATAATGAATTCGGCAGGCTTGAAATTGAAGTTGACAATATGACGGAACAGGACTGGGCAAATAACTGGCGTCAATATTTCCATCCGATTGAAATTGGAGAAAAGCTGATGATTAAACCTGAATGGGAGGAGTTGTCCGAACCTACAGATAGAATTATTTTTAATATAGAGCCGGGTATGAGCTTTGGAACCGGTTCTCATTATACAACGCAGCTTTGCCTTGAGGCACTGGAGCAATATATAAAGCCGGGAATTAAAATGCTTGATTTGGGCTGTGGCAGTGGAATTTTGTCAATCATTTCGCTTCTTTTAGGTGCAGATGAAGCTGTGGCGGTAGATATTGACCCCAATGCGGTAGATACTGCATATCAGAATGCCGCAAGAAACGGTGTTGGGAAAGAAAAATATACTGTATTAGCCGGAAATGTTGTTACAGATGCAGATATTCAGGATAAAATCTCAAAAAATAAATACGAGGTTGTTGCGGCAAATATAGTTGCGGATGTTATAATAGGGCTTGCGCCTAAGGCGAGAGAATACATGAAGGAAGGCGGAGTGTTTATAACCTCCGGTATAATTTCCGACCGTATTGAGGATGTTAAAGCGGCGCTTATTGAAAACGGCTTTGAAATTAAGGAAATAAATCAGCGTAAGGACTGGGCTTCGATTATTTGCGAATAGGTGGAAGATGATGAATTTGATAAATAATTTTTTTTCTGTAGGAGTAGATGGCTGTAATGCATATCTTGTACAGGGAGCTAAATCCGCTCTTATTGACGGTGTTCACGCAGAATTTACAGACGAATATATAAGTAATATAGAAAAGATAATGCCGGTTACAGATATTGAGTATATTATTTTAAATCATACAGGTCCGGAAAATTCCGGAAGTGTAGATAAAATTCTTGAATTAAATCGTAATATTAAAGTTGTCGGAACGATTGCGGCTGTTAAAAACTTAAAGGAGATAACCAATAAGTCCTTTAATGAGCACATAGCAAAAGATGGTGCGGAGCTTGATTTGGGTAATGGGAATATTCTTAAATTTATAATTACTCCAAATTTGCCGTGGCCCGATACGATGATGACATATCTTAACGGTGATAAAATTCTGTTTTCATGTAATGCATTCAGTTCTGTAAACGGCGCTGTAACGGACGAGAAGCTTGAAGAGGATGAATTTAGAAATTTATTAAAGATTGTATATGATGATGTAATTTCGCCGTTTAAACCGTTTATGCTTAAAACCACGGAGAAGCTTTTATCAAGAGATATACATATGATTTGTCCGGGTAAAGGTATGATTTTAAAAAAATATGCTTCTGAAGCGATAAAAAGCTATAATGCATGGAGCATACCAATATTAAGGGACAGAAAAAAAGTGATTATGTTTTATGTTTCTGATTACGGAAACACTGCATCTATGGCAGCTGTTATTGAAAAAACATTAACAGACTGTGGGGTTGATGTGAAGAGTATAAACGCGAAAACAGATAAACTTCCAAAAACTGTTACCGATGCGGACGCGCTTATTTTTGGAACATCAACTATAAACAGAAATGCCGCCGGTGAAATTTGGGAAGCGGTATCAAAAATAGATTTGATAAATATGAAAAATAAGCCGTGCTTTGTCTTTGGTTCATATGGCCGGGGAGGCGAAGGCTTGCAAATTTTATACAATCATATGAAGCTGCTCAAGCTCAAGGTTTTTGAGAAGCCTTTTGGATGCTTTTTTAAACCGTCAGAGAAAGATAAAAAAGAACTTATAGACTATACAAAAAAATTTGCGGAGAGTATATAATGAATTTTAGCGGTTACTTGCTTGTATCTGATATGGATGCAACACTTTTGCGCAGTGATCACAGCGTATCGGAGGAAAACAGAAAAGCTATTGAATATTTCATTTCAAACGGCGGAAAATTTACTGTGGCTACAGGGCGAATGATGCGCGCGGTGAAAGCGTATTTTACACAACTTAAAATAAATGCGCCTGCAATTTTGCATAACGGCGCACAAATTTATGATTTTGCAAAAGAAAAGGTTATATTTGAAAAGTTTATCGAAGAGGAGCGTAAGCCAATTATCAGACGTGTATATAAAGACAATCCGGAATTTGGAATTGAGGTTTACAGCAATGACAGAATTTATGTTTACCGTACCTGTTCAGAAACCGAACGCTTTAAGGGACGCGGTTATGATGTTACATACGGTATACCGGATGAGGTTTGGGATGAGCCGTGGATAAAATATCTTATAATAGGCGAAAAGGAGTTTCTCGACAGCTTCGAGCCGATTTATCGGCGTGATTACGATCATGGATATGCAGTCCGAAGCGGAAACAAGTATTTGGATATAGTTTCCGGTGGAGTATCAAAGGGGATTGCCTTAAAAAGACTTGCGAAAAAGATAAATGCGAATAAGGTTATAGCGGTCGGTGACAATATGAATGATATTTCAATGCTTAATGCGGCGGATATTGCATTTGCGGTGGAAAATGCAGAGGATGAAGTTAAGAAAAAGGCAGACTATGTTACGCCGGATAATAACAGTAACGCTATTGCATATATAATAAAAGAACTTGAAGAAATTGGGGAGTGAGTTTATTGGATAAAAAAGAACGTCAGGAGCAGTGGAAAAGAGAGCATATAAAGAAAAATAGTCATGAGAAGGGTACGATTTTGCCTGCTGTAATAATAATAGCGATAGTGGTTGCTGCTCTTGCATTTTGTGTGGGTACATTTATATCTTCAATTACTAAGAGCGTAGATAAAACAGAATACATATTATCACCATATACCGGTACTGTAACATTAAGCGGAAATGAAATACAGACATATACAATTAACGGCGAAGGAGTATATATAGCCGTCAATGATTTGCCGTCGGCAGGGCTGAAAGCCGATATATATGACAACAATATTGATATAAGCATGAGCGATGTTATAATTACTGATGATGCCGGCAGACTAAACGGCAAAACTGCAAAAAGAAATAAAAATTCGGTTACTGTAAACGGATGTGTCATGAAGGATTTTAGCGAAATTGAGAAACATCCCAAAAAGCTTGACAGATATTACAGTGTGGACAACGAGGTGTTGCTCGGCTTGAATACTCTTGTTTCTGCAACAGTTATAGCTTCCGACAGCAAAGACAGTTCGGGGAATATAAATACTGAAATTATTTTAAATAAAACCAGCGGCATTGTGAACGGAAACACGCCGGAACCGAGACAATCAAGCGGTTCAACTGTTATTAATGTAAATGACACTCAGAGCACAGCTGCCGTTTTGCCAAAAGCGTCTGAGTCAGGTAAGATTGTAGTATTCCTTGATCCCGGACACGGCAAGGATTCCGGCTCAATGGATATGTCTGAAAAAGAGCAGAGCGGATGGGTTAAAAACAGCAGCGGAGTTTGGGGAGAGTGGCGTCATTGGACAGATGGAGAGTATGGAATTAATTGTGAGGGAAATGACGGCAATGCTTCGCAGGCGAATGATTGTTGGTATCCTATTGAAAACGGTGACAGAGATAAGGAGCCGGATATAAATCTTAAAAACTGTCTTGCGGCGAAGCGTTCTCTTGAAAATACTGGCAAATATACAGTTGTACTGAGCCGTAACAGCAATGATGAAAATCCTTCTATTACAAAAAGAATAGAAATGGCTGAGAAAGCAAATGCGGATATTTATGTATGTGTTCATTCGAATGCCGGAGGAGGAAGCGGAAGCGCATACATATCAATGAGTACTGACAGCGATTATTATGCAATGAATCGCAGTGCATCATTTGCGCAGGATGCAAATACTCTCGGTAAGATGATAAATGACAGAATAGTTTCCGATACATCACTTGACAGCTATTCAGGAGGCTGTATAGACAGTGAGCCATATCTGATACTTTTCCAGAAAACAAAAACAGTGTGCGCATATTTGGAAATAGGTTTCTTTGATAACTCGTCTGATTTGAGTATTCTTCAAGGTGATTCCGATGCGATAGGACAGGCAATAGCAAATGGTATTGATGATTATTTCAGTGAAATAACTAATAATTAGGATGTTTTTTAAATATGTAAAACGATATAATTGCACTTAAATGCGGTTGCTAAAAAAATATTTAGTAATTAAAATGTATATAATTCATAAAAAAGCTATACCAACTACATTAAATTTTATTTATTTTGCTGTGTTTTTGCATTTTACTTGACAACAACGGTAATTTTATAATATAATATTACCGTTGTATTCGGAGGGGTGGCCGAGAGGTTGAAGGCGCAGCATTGGAAATGCTGTGATGTGAAAGCATCCGTGGGTTCGAATCCCATCCCTTCCTCCATTTAAAAATTCAGGAATGGCTTAAAACCTATGTTTTTCAAGGGTTTTAAGCCTTTTTTTGTAAGAGTAAAGGTTGGCACAATTAAAATTTGCAGATAAGGCTATCGGTATTTGACGGCACTTATCGGCATTTTTGACAGTCAAAATGAATAAAAAGGCAAGATTGCCATTACTTTATCCATTCTAACCAACTCCATAGATTTCGTTAGAATGATTATACCATAGCAGGACTGCCATGGGGTAGTCGTGGGTTTATTGATCGGATACATTTTTTTTGCGGTTTAATGCAACAGCCCCTGGTACAATAAAAGTGTAAGCAATTTAACTATTTATATAGTTGATTGCCTGCACTTATTTTTTTATAATAAGAGATGAAATGGTCTGACGTACAGCCCCTTGGATTTCGCATCCGCAATAAAGACTGTC
>JALEPO010000142.1 GCA_022768695.1 Clostridia bacterium | reverse complement strand
AACCTGCATCATTTTAAGGTTTTTTTAAGAAATTTCTTCTATAATGTAGCTATCGGAACAGCGAAAGGAGAGATAGAAATGAAAAAGAAAATTATCAGCACAGGTTTGATATTGGCATTGCTTATTTCGAGCAGCGGATGTGTATTTGCGGATAAAACAGATGTTATAAAGGTGATATATGACGGTGAAGTAATCAATTTTGACGTTGAACCGGAAATCATAAACGACAGAACAATGGTTCCTATGAGGGCAATTTTTGAAGCCTTCGGGGCAAAGGTGAAATGGGACGGAGAAACCTCAACAGTTACTGCGAAAAGAAAGTCAAAGACAATTTCAATGACGATAGGCTCAAACGAAATGACAAAAAACGAAGAAAGCTATAGCTTTGATACAGCACCTATGATAGAGGAGGGGAGAACACTTGTTCCTGTAAGAGCAATCAGCGATTTGTTGGAGCTTGACGTGGATTGGGACGAGGATACAAAGACGGTTACCATTACAACTCCGACAGACTTAGATAGCGATGAGTGGAAGAACAATACCGGCACGATTGATTTAACAAATATGACTGTAAGCGGCAATGGAGTGAGTGTTTCAGATAATGTAATAGAAATATCACAGGGCGGCGATTTTGATGTGAGCGGTACTCTTGAGGACGGAATGATTCATGTTAATACCGCGGATAAGGTAAAGCTGAGATTATCAGGCACGTCAATAACCAATCCAACAGGTCCGGCAATTTATTTTGAAAATGCGGACAAGTGCTATATAACGCTTACGGAAGATACAGAAAATTATCTTTCAGACGGCGAGGCTTATTCGGATGAAGCTATCAAGGGATGTCTGACTGCAAAGAGCAATCTTGAGATAAAGGGCAGCGGTTCACTTACCATTGACGGAAAATACAAGCGGGGAATACAAGCAAGCGACAGTATGGAAATTGCCAACGGCAATATTACAATTAATGCCGCAGACGATGGTATTCATGTAAATGAAACTCTCGAAATCAGCGGCGGAAACATAAATGTAACTGCTGTGAGTGACGGAATACAGGCGGAGGAAATAATAGATATAACCGGCGGAACAGTTGATGTTACAACAACAGGCGAGGTTACGGCAAGTACAAATGATATGTTCGGCAGAAATGATTTTGGCGGCAATATGCCGCGCCCCGAAGAAATGACTGACGAGGAGCGCCGACAGATGAGAGAGCAGATGAACGAATTGATGCAGAAGCGGCAGGAGGCAATACAGCAGGAGGAAACGGCTGATGAAAGTGAGGAAGGCTCATCAAAGGGAATAAAGGCGGGCTGGCTTATGGATATTTCCGGCGGTGAGATAAATGTTGCATCAACAGATCACGCAGTCCATTGCCAGTCGGATATTAATATTTTCGGAGGAAAGCTTAATCTTTCCTCGTCGGTTAAAAAGGGAATAAGCAGTCATGGAAATATAGATATAAGTGACGGAGATATTGATATAACCAATGCGACAGAAGGTATTGAAAGCAAAAAAATTCTTACTGTTACAGGCGGAAATATTGATATAATATGCAGTGACGACGGCTTTAATGCCGGCGGCAACGGCATGGGTGCGGGCTTTGGCAGAGGCGGCGGTATGATGATGCCGCCGGATGATGCTATAATGCCGGAAAATGGAATGATACCGCAGGATAAGGAAATGATGGATATACCGAGCTTTGATATACAAAATACACAGGACAGTACAATGCCTGAAATGCCTAAAGGCAGAACGGGAATGAATGGTGCGGATAGAACAGAGGTAAGTGCTGAACACCATATTCAGATTGACGGTGGAAATATTTATATAAGTGCCGGCCATGACGGAATTGATTCTAACGGTTCACTTGTAATAAACGGCGGTAGGATATTGGTTGAAGGTTCTGAAACCGGAGGTGATTCAGCACTTGATACTGACGGACTTATGCAGATAAACGGCGGTGAAGTGATTGCGGCAGGTGCCGTGGGAATGGTGGAAATGCCAAGTGATACGTCGGAACAGGCGGTGCTTGCATATACATTCTCAGAATCGCAGCCGGCTGGGAAAACAATTTCAATTAAGAATTCGGACGGAAATGTAATTGCTGAATACACATCGAAAAAGAGCTTTGAAAATATTATATACAGCTCAGAATATCTGAATGAGGGTGAAACGTATACTATTTATTCGGATAATGATAAAATAGAAGATATTGTTTTGAGCAATCGTGTTACGAGTGCAGGATCGCCGATGCGCGGCGGTGGACGCGGAAGCTTTAGTGACCGCGGCGGAAAGGGTAATAGGGGCATGGGCGTTTCTATTCAGGATGAAGCGGTAGCTCAATAAATTTAAAAAGCCACTCAGGAATTCGGTTCCTGAGTGGTTTTGACTTTCGGTTGGTTTGCGTTGGTTGGAATAAGCCGTCGGTATTCCTCTTTAAGATGACCTGACAGATCCTCAAGCTTTAACGGAAATTCCACAAATCCGCGTGCATAATAGGAAAGGTCATATGGCTGATAGAAAATCACAAGCTTGTTATCAGAAATATAAAAATCCTTCTGATTGCTCTCTTTTATTTCTGGTTTTTCCCATAGATCTTTATATTCGTCAGGCTTTTCGACAATCAGCTCATTTATCATTCTGTTAAGAGTATCTTTATATCCCGAATCGGAAAAAAGACCGTCAAGAGTAAGTGTTTTTCCCGCGGCGGTATCAATATTCAGCGGATACCATGCGGTGCTGCCGTGAGCGCCGCCCAGATATATGTATTCCTCGTTTATCAGACTGATAAAGTTATTTTTATTGTATTTTTCATACCATTTGTTGTTAAAAACAGATTTGTTGCCCATTGTCACGTTGGACGAATTTTCCTGAGCCAGACTGTCAAAATTTATAAGTGAGGAGGAAAGCTCGTCACTAAGCTTTGTATTAAGCTCTGCTTGAAAGTCGGTGTTTTCCATTTTTAAGAAGCTAAGCTCCTCGGCTTCTACGGAGGAAAAATCTGTTTCATATTGCTTTGGTGTAATCATAAAATGAGCCGATCTATAAGGAGTGCATCCATAAAGCAGAAGAAAGACTCCAAGTATTAAGATAAGCCGCTTCATGCTATACCCCCATTAAAGAATTATACAAATTAAACCATTGCTGCCCTCATTAATAATACGCTGAAGTGTTTCTTTAAGCTTATGCCTCGATTCCTCGGGCATACGGGAAAGCTTGTTGTGTAAGCCTTCGTTCACCAACTCGTAAAGAGATTTTCCGAAAATGTTTGATTCCCAGATTTTTGCCGGAGATGTTTCAAATTCCGAAAGCAGGTAATGTACAAGCTCCTCGGACTGCTTTTCCGTTCCTACAATAGGACTTACCTCTGTTTCAATATCAGCGCGTATCATATGTATTATTCGCTGCAAACTGAAGTTCTTAATCGGTTTTCATATGACATAACTCATCTGTTCAGTTTTCTATATACAGGCAATAAAATCTTCTCATATCTTGCAGTAATGTATATCTTATAAAAGTTCTTTTGCAAATCAACGATATAAGGGACGTTGTCAACAAAGGTATTTATGCAATCAATATCAATATGGGGGAAGATTCGTAAAATTGCTTTATTGCAATCTTCATTTTCCATTGAAGAAATAAAATCATAGTAATTGATTTTTCTGTCATTGAGTTTGATTGCAGATGTGGGAAATTGGAAAACGCGAGCATTTAATTCATCTTCATTTCCTAAAACAGCTTTCATTATTTTTTCATCTGCCTGCGGAAGCAAGCAACTACCGCAATCAAAAACGGGTGCAATCTCTGAGTTCTGAGTTTCTTCATCAAACAAGAATCCCCAATTGCCGTTGTGTCGGTCAAAGTTACCGAGTAGTGCATCTATCACAAATACATTCCAAAAATGTTCAAGCAATTCTTTTGAATTTACAAATTGCTGTTTTTCAATGGTTTCAATAACATCTGCAAGTTCTGTTCCGGTACCGTTATGTTCTGAATCAATAACAGTGTTTTTTATGGAACAGAAATCATATAAATTTTTGTTTTTATTTGTAAAATCCTTGCAGGCACAAACTATTTTGACTTTGCCATTCACATTAAATGTTCCGAGATGTGTTTCCTGAGCCTTTACACCAATCATATTGAATATACTGCTTGCGATATGCTCGCTTATGGAACCATTTGTATATGACAGTTCCGTTGGCTTTTTATTTCCCGACGGCGGAAATTTAAGCATATATCTTTCGCCCTCATATTCTACGGCAATTTTCTTTCCGTTTGCTCCGTTATATGCTCTGCCGATAATCCGCTTGCAATTTGTAAAA
>JALEPO010000090.1 GCA_022768695.1 Clostridia bacterium | reverse complement strand
CCTTTGAACTATACACGAAACTCACCGCTCGACGTACCCTCGTACGCCTTCGGGCAAGGCAAAATGCGGAAAAATCCGCATTTTACTTCGTTTCGTGCATTCTGCATCTAAATTCATTCAGCCCCAAAAGGGGGCGTTGCTTAACGCAACACCCCCTTTTTACGCTTGATTTTAAAGAAAATGACAATATAGCATTCGCCTACTTGACTAAAGAATACAATATGTGGTATAATAAATATGTTGTAATAATGTTCGGACTTGTAATTTCAGATGAAATTACGCAAAAAAATAAATGTGGAGGTAATTTTGTGGCAAAAACTAAAAAATTGAAAGTCATACCATTAGGCGGACTGGACGAGATCGGAAAAAATTTGACCGCCTTTGAGTACGGAAATGAAATTATTATGGTTGACTGCGGTATGGCATTCCCTGACGACGATATGCCGGGTGTTGATATGGTTATAAACGATATAACATATCTCGAAAAAAACTGGTCGAAAATCAAGGGAATTTTCTTGACGCACGGACATGAGGACCATATCGGAGGTCTGCCATATTTTCTAAAGGCTATTAATGTTCCTGTTTACGGTACACGGCTGACTCTCGGACTTGTTGAGCATAAGCTAAAGGAGCATAATCTTTTATCCCGTGTTAAGCTTGTGCGTGTTAAAGCCGGAAATACAGTAAATGTAAGCCAAAGCTTTAAAATAGAATTTATCCGTACAAATCACTCAATTGCAGATTCAGTGGCTCTGGCAATTAAAACTCCTGTCGGAACAGTTCTGCATATGGGTGACTTTAAAATTGATACTACACCAATAGTCGGTGATATGATTGATCTTGCCCGTCTGGGCGAATTAGGCAAAGAAGGCGTTCTTGCACTTATGTCCGACAGTACAAACGTTGAACGTCCCGGCTTTGCAATGAGCGAACGCTCCGTAGGCGAAAAATTTGAACAAATCTTTAAAGGCTGCAGCAAACGTATTATAGTTGCTACCTTTGCTTCTAATGTGCATCGAGTACAGCAAATTATCGACGCGGCAGCAAAAAACGGCAGAAAGGTTGCTGTTTCCGGCAGAAGTATGGAAAACATAGTCGAAATTTCTATACTTTTAGGTTATATGAAAGTACCTGAAGGCGTACTTATCAATATTGACCATATCAAAAAATACAGACCAAATCAAATTGTTATTATTACAACAGGTTCACAGGGCGAGCCTATGAGCGCTCTTACACGAATGGCATACAGTGACCACAGAAAGGTTGAGGTCACCAAGGACGACCTTATTATTTTAAGCGCGACTCCAATACCCGGAAATGAAAAATCAGTTTCAAATGTTGTTAATGAGTTGTTTAAAATAGGCGCTGAGGTTATTTATAAATCACTTTCAGAGGTCCATGTTTCCGGTCATGCCTGCCAGGAGGAATTAAAGCTTATACTTGCTCTTACAAAGCCAAAATACTTTATTCCGGTTCATGGCGAGCACAGACATCTTGTACTTCACAAGGAGCTTGCAACTAAGGTAGGTATTCACGAAAGCAACAGCTTTGTTCTCAGCAACGGTCAGGTGCTTGAGCTTGACAATGCACACGCAAAAGTCACAGGCACTGTTCAGTCAGGCAAAATTCTTGTTGACGGCTTGGGTGTTGGTGACGTGGGCAATATTGTACTTCGCGATAGAAAGCATCTTGCAGAGGATGGTCTGATTATCGTTGTTGTTACAATTTCACATGATGACAAAAAAATGGTTTCAAGACCGGATGTTATCTCACGCGGTTTCGTTTATGTAAGAGAAGCTGAAAGCCTTATTGAAGGTGTTAAAAATGTTACCGAAGACAGCGTTGAAGCTTGTCTTGCAAAACGGAATATGGATTGGTCAACATTAAAGAGCAATCTGAAATCCTCGGTTGCACATTATATCTATGACCAGACAAAGCGTAATCCTATGATTTTACCGATTATAGAAGAGGTTTAAGAGGGACATTAAATAAAGGGACACTGTTTTAGTGTCCCTTTGTTTGAGTTAATTATTAAAACCGTTGAGCAGCTTTGTCGCATAGGCTGAATTGACCATTTCCCAATCAAAGCTGTACGGCTTAACACCTGATTCACGGAGCTGAGTCCATAGCGTATTATATGTTTCCATAGGCACAGACGATGTATAAATTTGATTTTCCTTTTCGTCAAACACCATAAACTCAATATTTCCGTTTTCAACCTTTCCAAAGCGACAGGTTCTCCAATCCGCTTTTTCAGGCTCCTGCATAAGAATCATCAGTTTTATTACTTCTACCGCCTTATCATTCATATCATTATCAAAAATCAGTATTTTTTCAAGCAGCTCATTATAATCGGCAATAAATCTAAGATTATACCCCTCCAGCTTTTCAAGCTCGCCGGATTCACGCGAGGTTGTCCGAATATTATCAAACAGCTGTTGTTTTAAAACCTCATCGTTGCATGGAGAAAACGAAATCATAAGACGCTTTTCCTCATCATGATACAGCATCGGTGTCGGCATCAAAGCTGTATGTGAACACGATGGGCAATGAAACATATTCACTCTCCCCGCCAGAAGGTCCGACTTTAAATCAGCGCTGTCCTTAACCGTAATTGAGTTCCAAACCGTAATATCATTCATTTGCCCGCACTTTGGACATCTTATACTCTGCTTTGTATTCAGACTCATTTTATCACACTCCTTTTTTAAAGCCTCATCATTTTTTCAGCTGCAACCATAATCCCAAGCTTTGCCGATTCATACGTCAGACCGCCCTGCATATATGCTATATATGGCGGCTTAATCGGCGCGTCAGCCGACAGCTCAATAGACGCGCCCTGCACGAATGCTCCGGCTGCCATGATTACCTGATCCTGATATCCCGGCATATCCCATGGCTCAGGAGTAACAAAGCTATCTACAGGAGCACCCTTTTGTATCCCCTGACAAAAAGCGATTACCTTATCCGGATCACCAAATTTTATAGACTGTATTATGTCATGACGTATCTCATCGGGCTTAGGGTCGACGTCAAATCCAAGATTTTCAAATACAGATGCGCATAAAACCGCAGATTTTATTGCCTGTGAAACAATATGAGGCGCCATGAATAATCCTTGATAAAGCTGACGGTTAAATCCAAGCGAAGCTCCGCATTCCTTTCCTATACCAACAGAGGTAAGGCGGTATGCGCACAGTTCAACATACCTCCGTTTTCCCGCAATATATCCGCCTGTAGGTGCCAGACCTCCTCCCGGATTTTTTATAAGCGAGCCGGCAATAAGATCTGCACCGTATTTTGTAGGCTCCTCTGTTTCAACAAATTCTCCGTAGCAGTTATCAACTATACATATAGTTTCCGGTGAAATATCCTTTACAAATTTAATCAGCTCCCCTATCTCCTTAGAGCTATAGGTAGGCCTCCATCCATAGCCCTTTGAACGCTGAATTGTTACTGCCTTTACATTGGCATGAGTTAAGGTAAATTTTATCTCCTCCAAGTCCGGACTGCCGTTTCCCTTTAACGGTATTTCCATGTAATTAACACCGAAATCCTTAAGCGAGCCATTACCTTCTTCACCCGAAATACCTATTACCTCTTCAAGCGTATCATACGGCTTTCCCGTGATTGATACTAATATATCTCCGGGACGCAGCACTGCATATAATGCGGTTGAAATCGTATGAGTACCCGAAATAAAGTTATGACGCACCAGCGCGTCCTCTGCTTCAAAAATCTGCGCGTATACCTTGTCAAGAGTATCCCTTCCCAAATCATCGTATCCATAGCCTGTGGTCGCAACAAAATGTGAATCTGATACCTTATTATCCGCAAAAGCCTTCATTACGCGAAGCTGATTTATTTCTGCAATTTCCTCTATTCTTTTAAACTGCTCCTTTAAATTCTTTTCTGCCAAATCCACAAGATTAAGCACTCCGTCTGAAATTCCGAAATTTTCTTTTATAAATTTCTGTTTCTTCATATTTATAACAATTAGCTCCTTTTCTATAGTGTACAGTCCGGTAATTCAATATTTTCCAAACATTAATATAATTAGTATATCACATAAAATAATTAAGGTCAACTGCTGTAAACCACTTGTAAATTCTTCTTATATATGATATAATTATACCATAGAATTATATTTGGGAGTTGAAGTACGGAATGATTACGATAATTGCAAAATTCAATGTGCTTTCCGATAAGGTTGATGAATTTATTAAGCAAGCTATTGCCGTAACACGCGAAACACGCAAGGAACGCGGCAATTTATCATATAAAATTTATCAGGCACGAGATAACAAAACTCAATTTACCTTTGTTGAGGAATGGCTCAACGACACCGCTATAGCTCAGCATAACAATGCCAAGCACTTCATTGCTTTTTTGGACGCAATCAAATCGCTGACAGACGGTGATATTAAAATTGAACAGCTCACCAAAGTTCCGTCTATTTTTTATTAAGAGCTATACCCTTAACTCTTTTGGATTAAGGGTATAATTAATATTCTAAAGGAGATTGGTTTAATTGGATATTAATGAATACTACCGCGGAATTATTGACAGTGAATTCAAAAAGAATGCTGCAAGTGCCGCAAAGGAAAAGGAATATATATTAAATTCTACTGCAAAAAGTCACGGTATTTATGTCCACACTCTATATATTCCTAAAATATTTACCGAAGATATGGCAGATTATTTTAAGAGCATATCCGATACAATGTATGGTATTCTTGAAAAGGTTATAAGCGAATATGAAAGCAATCCTGAATACAGAAAGCTGTTTGGCTTTGATAAACGTCTTGAGGAGCTTATTCTGCGTCCTGACCGCTACAGCTGCAAGCTTCCTATCACAAGAATAGATATTTTCTTCAACGAAGATGATTTTTCATTCAAATTCTGTGAGTTTAACGCTGACGGAGCAAGCGCTATGAACGAGGACCGTGAGCTGAATATCGCACTGTCAGGCACTCGTGCATTTAAAAAATTCTCAAAAAAATATAATACAAGAACCTACAATCTTTTTGATTCATGGGTTGATGAATTTACAAGTATATATAATTCTTGCGACAGCAAGGCGGAAAATCCGCATATTGCCATAGTAGATTTCATTAACGGTGAGCCTGAAACCGAGTTTGAACAGTTCAGACAGACATTTATCGCACACGGTTATACCTGTGAAATATGCAATATTGCAGATTTAGTATACCAAGACGGTATTCTTTCCTCTCCCGCAGGCAACAAAATTGATGCAATATACAGACGCGCCGTCACCTGTGATATTATGGAAAACTTTGACAATGTGCAGCCCTTTATAAACGCTGTTAAGGATAATGCGGTATGCCTTATAGGCGACTTTAAAACGCAGGTTATTCATAACAAGATTGTATTTAAAATTCTTCATAATGAAATGACAAATACATTTCTGACACCATATGAAATCAAATTTATCAGAGAGCATATTCCCTATACAATGTCGCTTACAGATAAAACCTGCCGTAAGCATAATGTACTGAAGAACAAGGATAAATGGGTTATCAAGCCGGAGGATTCATATGCGTCAAGAGGTGTATATGCCGGTGTTGAATTTGATAATGAATCTGACTGGAAAAAGACAGTTCTTGAAAATCTGAATAACTCGTATCTTCTTCAGGAATACTGCACTCCTTACGAAACAGTAAATATTGACCTTCTGTATGATAAACATTCAAAGTACAAGAAATACAGCAACATTACCGGTCTGTTTGTGTATAATGGCAAATTCAGCGGTATTTATACACGAATTGCCAAAAACAGTATTATATCCACTCAATACAGCGAAATGTCATTACCTACTATCGTTGTAAGTGAAAAATAACCTGTTACGCATAAAAAATATCGGTCGGCAACAATTGGAGCGCATAAAACTCCCTCAATTGTTTGCTGCTCGCCTATACGACCGAGAATGTGGCATTTGCAAAGCAAATGATGGAGAGGTTTATTTACAAATTTGAGTTATAAACCACTCAGTCGCCTTACAGCTACAGCTCCCCTATTAAAGGAGCCTTGACACACAGCTAAACAATAATTTATAGGTTTTATCTATACGCTGAAAGCTCTGCTTCCGAAAAAGGAAACAGAGCTTTTTTACTGCTGAATTCTTAAATTTTATTGGCTTCTTATGTTATCCCTCACATAATCAATCCGAAATATCTCATCACAAAAATCCACAGCGTCAGCGTCACAGACGACAACAGTGTGGTCATAACAACAACGCTTGATGTAAGCACTCCCTCGTGTCCCATATTTTTCGCCATTATGTAGCTTGACGGCGTAGTCGGCGAGCCGAGCATTATTATAAGCGCAACAAGTGCTTGGTCACGAAAACCGAGTTTGACCGCAATCGGCAAAAATATTGCCGGCAGCGCCATCAATTTTATCATCGACGCCGCAAGTGACGGCTTTATTTTCGCAATGGCTTTCTTCCCCTCAAATCCTGCGCCTATGGTGACAAGCGCCAAAGGCGTTGCCATTTTCGCAAATGATGAAAGCGTTTTATCAATTATTTCAGGAAAATCAATCTTTATAAGCGACGCTATAACGCCAAGCGCAATAGCGATTATTATAGGATTTTTAATGATATTGATAATTGATTTCTTGATGTGCTCCGCGCCGTTTCCGCTCTTTTCGCCCTCAAAGGTCAGCACAAGCACGGCGAAAATATTGAACAGCGGCACACAGCCGATTATCATAACAGGCGCCATGCCGCTGTCGCCGTAAATATTCTGTATAAACGCAACGCCG
>JALEPO010000079.1 GCA_022768695.1 Clostridia bacterium | reverse complement strand
ATTAAAAGCATTGGCGGTTTTGCATAATGAAAATTTTTCAAAACATTCGGGTTATATTTCATATTTTCAGCGTGAATATATTAAAACCGAGGTATTTGACAGAGAGTTGAGCAAGATTGTGACAAGAGCTAAGACATTGCGTGAGAGCAGTGATTACGGCGACATGGCGGTTGTAAGCAAGGAAACCGCAGTTAATGATTACAATGACGCATGTTTGTTCTATGAGCAGCTGTCGCAATTTATAAAAAAAGAAATAGCAGAATTGAATAAATAAAGAAATTATAAAAGTGTGCCATTAGGGTTGTTAATGCGTTTGGAATATTCCAAAATGCGGAAACCAACTTAAATGGCACACTTTTTTTGTATCCCGTTAGGGTATACCCTATTGGAACAAGGATTGGAGATGATTTTTATGAGGATAGGATATATACGAGTATCGACAGATGAGCAGAATACAATACGGCAGGAAATACTTATGAAAGAACTTGGAGTGGATGAAATATATATTGATAAAATAAGCGGCAAAAATACAAACCGTCCGCAGCTTAAAGCAATGCTCGATTATGTGCGTCATGGTGATACAGTGATAGTATCGGAGATTTCACGATTTGCAAGAAATACAAAGGATTTGCTTGAACTGGTTGAAGCGCTGACTGACAAAGGAGTGGAATTTGTAAGCAAAAAAGAGGCAATTGATACAAATACTCCCACAGGAAAATTTATGCTTACTGTTTTCGGTGCGGTTGCAGAGCTTGAACGTGAATATATTTTGCAACGACAGCGTGAAGGTATTGCGGCGGCGAAAAGTATGGGTAAGTATAAAGGGCGTAAAGCGAGGGAATATGCTGATTTTGATAAGGTTGTGTCAAAATGGCGTGGTGGCAAGATTACCGCTACACAGGCAATGCACGAACTGGGTATGAGCAGGAGTACATTTTATAGGAAAGTAAAACAGAAAATCTACCGTTGAATCAGTAATTTTTGTTTACAATGTATGGAAATAGTGGTATAATATATATGCGACACAGTTGAATAATTTTTTAAAATCGGGTTTATGTTAGTTAAAAATGTAAGCTTTGATTATCATACCTGATTTGGAATGAACTGTATCGCAACAGAAGTCTTAATTGCGTTTTTATGCGCAGGCTCAGGCTTGCGCATTTTTTAATATATAAATGGGAGGTTTTAGATGATGAAGAAAAAGATTTTGAGCTTGGCTGTGGTGATGGCAATGCTGTTGTCGTTTATGCCGGTTATTGCACAAGCGGAAACAAGCGGAGAGTGCGGCGAAAATCTTACATGGACGCTTGACGATGAGGGTACGCTTACAATCAGCGGCATAGGGGATATGACAAATGGGAGTTTTTATTTAGATGTACCATGGTATTCAAGCTGCAGCAGTATTAAAAACATAATTATAGGAAACAGCGTAACAAGCATAGGCGATTGGGTGTTTTCTTGTTGCAGCAACTTAGAAAGTGTGATAATAGGAAACGGTGTAACAAGCATAGGCAATTCTGCCTTTAGTAAATGTAGCAGCTTAGGAAGTGTCGTTATCCCGGACAGCGTAACAAGCATAGGCGCGTATGCGTTTGATGAATGCAGCAGCATAGAAAACGTTGTTATCCCGGACAGCGTAACAAGCATAGGTGGTGGACCGTTTTCTTCGTGCAGCAGCTTGGAAAGCATATCTGTAGATATAAATAATAAATATTATAGTTCTGAAAACGGTAATTTATTTAATAATGATAAAACTACGCTAATTCAATATGCTATAGGTAAAACAGATACGCAATATACAATCCCGGACAGTGTAACAAGCATAGGCGTGTATGCGTTTTCTGAATGCAGCAGCTTAGAAAGCGTTGTTATCCCGGACAGTGTAACAAGCATAGGTTATTGGGCATTTTATAATTGCAGCAGCTTGGAAAGTGTGACAATAGGAAAAGGTGTAACTGGCATAGGCTATGATGCGTTTTCTTGTTGCATCAGCTTAAAAAGCGTTGTTATCCCGGACAGCGTAACAAGCATAGGCGATGAGGCGTTTGAGTATTGCAGCAGCTTAGAAAGTGTTGTTATACTGGACAGTGTAACAAGCATAGGCAATTCTGCCTTTAGTAAATGTAGCAGCTTAAAAAGCGTTGTTATCCCGGACAGCGTAATAGGCATAGGCTATGATGCGTTTTGGAAATGCAGCAGCTTAACAGATGTATACTACGGTGGAAGCGAGGATGAATGGGAAGCTATAAATATAGACAGCGGCAATACACCTCTCACCAATGCCACAATCCATTACAATAGCACAGGTATTCCATCATCATTGGATTGTCAGACACAAATCCTCGATTACAGCGAGAGTGACGGCAAGTACATGATTAAGTCAACAGCAAAAAATAATACGGATACAGCAATATCATGTGTTATGTATTCGGCAGTGTATTCGTCAGACGGTACGTTAAAGGCTTGCGGAACAGTTAAGAAGAATATTGATGCCGGTAGTAATAAGGAAGTGGATATATCCGTTCCTTGTACAATAGAAACAGGCGATACGATTAAGACATTTATGTGGGCGGATAATACGACACCGCTTGCAAAGGCAGGGGAATTGGTAATCCAATAGAGTATAGATAAAGCGCAAATTGACTGAATATTTGCAGATAAAAAAACAGTGAAATAGTGTCCGTAAAGATTAAAATGCGGTTTTGGGATATATCCCGAAATGCAACGACTACCCATGATAGTCCTGCTATGATATAATCATTCTACGGTCAGGACATGATTTTCTCATATGAGAGGTCATGTTTTGACCGTTTTTATTTCCCTTAATATTTCTAAATTTTCACCACCGTAATCTATATTTCATAGGCACAAAAACAATTGTTTTCGGGACAATTCAGCGGAGTTCCTATAACTCCCCTTTCGGGACGCATGGGCAGTCTTTTTAATAGTTCCAAAATAATTAGTGCCAAAAATATATATTTCGGGAGTGATGCTTATGTGCGCGGTTTATGCGTATGCTCGTATTTCCACAAAGGGCACTCATCAGAAGCTTGACCGACAGCTTTATGAGTTGAAAAGCAGAGTTAAAGGTTTAAGGGACGAGAATATTTTTACGGACGAGATTTCGGGATTGACGAAGTCAAGGGAGAGCTTAGACAAGTTAAAAGCAAAGCTACAAAAAGGCGATATTTTGTATGTTGAAAGTCTGTCAAGATTGTCACGTTCGGCAAAGGATTTGCTTGAACAGCTTGAGCAATTTAATAAGTTGGGGATTGAGTTTCATTCACTTAAAGAGGATTTTACTTATAATTCGGCTTGGGGTAAATTGATATTGGGTGTAATGGCGGCAATTGTCCAATTTGAGCGGGATTTGATTGCTGAACGCGTTAAAGAAGGTATTGACGCAACGAGAGCAAAGGGTACTCGCCTTGGACGTAAGCCCGCCGACAAGGAGAAAATCCGTCAGGCGATTGAGATGTACAACAATCCTGCGAGGACCTCGTCGGTAGCTAATATATTAAAAACCGTTGGAATTTCCAAAAGTACATTTTACAGAGAGCTTAACAAAATTAAGGATAAGGAGAGGATAGAAAATGAAGTATAGAAGATGCGCGTTGTATTTAAAGCCTGTCGATTCGGCAGATGAAGGGTTTAAGATGAAGAAGCTGCATGATTACGCGGATACGAATGGCTTGATAATCACAGTAACATTATATGGCGAGCAGGATTTTCTTGATTGTCGAGAGGATTTCGATATTATTATCACGACGGAAACAATTCTGCTGCCGATAGCTGATATTGAGATAATCAAGGTTTTGTGATACTGTAATTATAAATAATGGGGATTGGCTTATAAAGGTGTTTCGACGCTTTTATAAGCCTTTTTTCATGGGTTTATAAAAGCGGGTGCATTATTTTATAAAAGGTTATGAACGCTTTTATAAAAGTGTGTGCATAGTTTTATAAAATGTTTTGCTTTTTTATAAAACTCAAGAGTTACGCTTTTTTCATTCAAAGGTTCCGTTTTTAGCTGTTTGAAGATAGATTTCAAGTATAGGAGTTTAATGTTATTTGACTATATAAAAAACTGCATATTTTTTAAAAATTCCTTTATACGCTTAAACCTATGCAGTTTACCATTAGAATTATGCAGATTGGCATTTTCAAAAAAATATTTTTTCAATTTTGGAGTGTAAAAAGTTTCTCCTTTATAAAAGGGCGCCGCGGTCAAAGCCGTTGGTAGCTTTTGTATAAAGGGGTTTTATATATGTATAGTTTAAACTCAAAGTATGGTAAGTTGTGTTTATCCGTTGACGAGGTTGCTTTTGAAATGGGAGTTTCCGAGGATGCGGTTAAGTCGCTTATTGATGAGGGGAAGCTGTTGTCTGTAAAGGTCGGTGATGAGATTTTAATTACTGTTTCTGCGCTTGAAAGATTTTTGGGTATATGTCAACAAAACCTTGACATTTCGTCCGATTTGAGCTATCATACAACAAACTCAGCCGATGGTTGGATAATAGATACAGCGGAAGGGGATGAAAAGATGCTTAAAGGCTCAGTTACTTATGTAAAGGGCTCTGATCGTTGGATCGCTCAGTTTGATATGGGTAAAACTCCGGACGGTAAGCGTATTCGCAAATCAAAGTCTTTTAAGACAGAGGATGAGGCACGCAATGCACTGGCATTGGAGTTAGCGAAAATCTATCCTGAAAGTTCTGCTCCGGAGATTAAAGTTCCTACATATGAGGAGTTAGCAAACGAATTTCTGAATGCCAGAAATTCTACAGCTACGGGCAGAACGTGGGATACATACATTTTTTACTCAAAATATTCTATAAATTCATTTGGTAAAAAACGCATTGATGAAATTGATAAGTCCGATGTAATTAAAATGTTTGATACGCTTAAAGTCAAGTATAAGGACAGTACCCTTAAAAAGACAAAAACAATAGCGGG
>JALEPO010000054.1 GCA_022768695.1 Clostridia bacterium | reverse complement strand
GATTTATGAGTGTGCGACAATTAAAAGAAAGGAGAACACGATATGCCTACATTTAATCAGTTGGTTAGAACCGGTAGACAGACAACAAAGAAAAAATCTACAGCTCCGGCTCTTCAGAAGAGTCTTAACTCATTAAAGAAGAAGACTACAGATAAGAGCTCGCCTCAGAAAAGAGGAGTTTGTACTGCTGTAAGAACTGCTACACCGAAGAAGCCTAACTCAGCTCTAAGAAAGATTGCCAGAGTAAGACTTACAAACGGTATAGAAGTTACAGCTTACATTCCAGGTATAGGCCACAACCTGCAGGAACACAGCGTTGTGCTTATCAGAGGCGGAAGAGTTCGTGACCTACCGGGTACAAGATACCACATCATCAGAGGTACTCTTGACGCTCAGGGCGTTAACGGTCGTTTACAGTCAAGATCCAAGTATGGTGCAAAGAGACCAAAAGAAGCAAAAAAATGATGCCGCTTAAATAAAGCAGCATAGTATCACAAGTGCATATCGGGTTATATATATATTCGCATACGATACGCACTGACGGAATTTTGAAATAATAAGTTCAGAGTACCTGTGATATTCATTTGGAAAACAAAGTTTTTAAGTTGTTTTCCGCAATCGTTTTCGGGCGGAAAATATCTCCGGAGGAACGCAGACAGATTTTGATAAATATTAAGACGCAAAACACAGAAATACTTTGTGTATTCCGATTATTTGCAGCGCAGATATTTGCAAATTATGTCAAGTATTTACGGTGAGATTTGACAAACGGAACGATAATATATGAAGGAGGGAAGTAAAGTGCCAAGAAAAGGTTTTATAGCAAAAAGAGAAGTTTTACCTGATCCGATTTACAACAGCGTTGTTGTTACAAAGCTAATCAACAACATTATGCTTGACGGTAAAAAGGGTGTTGCACAGAAAATCGTTTATGATGCATTTGAAATCGTAAAGGAAAAGACAGGTAAGGATGCCCTTGAGGCTTTCGGTGAGGCAATGGATAACATCATGCCTGTACTTGAAGTAAAGGCAAGACGTGTCGGCGGTGCAACATATCAGGTACCTATGGAGGTTCGTCCTGAAAGAAGACAAACCTTAGGTCTTAGATGGCTTACTCGTTACTCAAGAGAGCGTAACGAAAAGACAATGAAGGAAAGACTTGCCAACGAGCTTATTGATGCTATCAACGGTACAGGCGGTTCAGTTAAGAAGCGTGAGGATACTCATAAGATGGCAGAAGCTAACAAGGCATTCGCACACTACCGCTGGTAGTATTATATTCCCATTTTTGGGGGATTGTTTTAACATCAGAAATATTGACGGGTGCTTTAAAATTTATTTTTTAAAGCACCCTTGTCCAAGGAAAGGAGGACATTTTTGTTATGGGTAGAAAAGTCAGTCTTGAAAATACAAGAAATATCGGTATCATGGCTCATATAGATGCCGGTAAAACAACTACTACAGAAAGAATTCTGTATTATACAGGTATTAACCATAAGATCGGCGAAACTCACGAGGGTGCCGCAACTATGGACTGGATGGCTCAGGAACAGGAGCGTGGTATCACAATCACATCAGCCGCAACAACCTGCTTCTGGGGCGAAAGAGGCTCAAACAATAAGAAGAGAATCAACATCATCGATACACCGGGACACGTTGACTTTACAGTTGAAGTTCAGCGTTCACTTAGAGTGCTTGACGGTTCAGTAACAGTTATGTGTGCTAAGGGCGGTGTTGAACCTCAGTCAGAAACAGTTTGGCGTCAGGCTAACGACTATCATGTACCCCGTATGGTATATGTAAATAAAATGGATATCATGGGTGCAGATTTCTACAGAGTTGTAGATATGATTCACGACCGTTTGCAGGCAAACGGTGTGCCAATTCAGCTTCCGATAGGCGCAGAGGAAACCTTTAAGGGTATCATCGACCTTATCACAATGCGAGCTGAAGTATATTATGATGACCTCGGCAACGATGTACGCGACGAGGATATTCCTGAGGATATGCTTGAAAAAGCTCAGGAATACAGAGAAAACATGATTGAAAAAATCGCAGAAACAGACGATGCTCTTATGGAAAAGTTCTTCAACGATGAGGAAATCACAGTTGACGAGCTTAGAAAGGCTTTGAGAAAGGCTACAATAGACAACGAAATCGTTCCTGTACTTTGCGGAACATCATACAGAAACAAGGGCGTTCAGATGCTTCTTGACGCTATTATTGACTATATGCCGTCACCGGTTGACGTTCCTGCTATCAAGGGTGTTAATCCGGATACAAACGAAGAGGATGAAAGACCTTCATCAGACAACGAGCCGTTTGCAGCTTTAGCATTTAAGATTGCAACAGACCCGTTTGTTGGTAAAATCTGCTACTTCAGAGTTTACTCAGGTACAGTAAGCGCAGGTTCATATGTATTGAATGCCTGCAAGAACAACAAGGAAAGAATGGGACGTATCCTTCAGATGCACGCTAACCACAGAGAAGACCTTGATGTATGTTACGCAGGTGATATTGCTGCGGCTGTTGGTTTGAAGAACACAACAACAGGTGAAACTCTTTGTGATGAAAAGCACCCGATTATCCTTGAATCAATGGAATTCCCTGAACCGGTTATCCGTGTTGCTATCGAGCCTAAAACTAAAGCAGGTCAGGAAAAGATGGGTATAGCTCTTGCTAAGCTTGCAGAAGAAGACCCGACATTCAAGACCTACACAGACGAGGAAACAGGTCAGACAATCATCGCAGGTATGGGTGAGCTTCA
>JALEPO010000042.1 GCA_022768695.1 Clostridia bacterium | reverse complement strand
TTGCAAAGCAGCTAAAGCAGCGCAAGGACTCACTTCCCGAATACGAAAAGAGTGGCAGAGAGGATTTAATCTCTCAGTTAAAGCAGGAAATGGAAGTTTTGATGGAATACCTTCCCAAACAGCTCACAGAGGACGAGCTTCGGCCTATCGTTGAGGAGGCTGTCAAGGCAGTCGGCGCAACGTCTATGAAGGATATGGGCAAGGTAATGGAAGCTGTTATGCCAAAGGTTAAGGGCAGAGCAGACGGAAAGGCTGTAAGCGCAATCGCTAAAAGCCTGTTTAACTAAAAGAATATGATAGAGAGAGCCAAGGCTCTCTCTTGTATTTGCTGGTATAGCTCAGTTGGTAGAGCAGCTCATTCGTAATGAGCAGGCCGCGGGTTCGAGTCCCATTACCAGCTCCACCAAAAAACCGCTTAAACACTACGTTTAGGCGGTCTTTTTGATTTTATTTTCTTTTTATTTTTAGTCCGTTATTTGGGTTTTGTCCGTTATTTGTCCGTTATGACCTCAAAAATGGTCTGTTTCCCCTATCCTATCTTATAATGCGCTGACGGGTTTAATATATTCTCCAGTATTTCCGCCGCCGCTTCATCTGCTGACTTAATTGCGTGGGTGTATATGTTCAAAGTTGTACTCTTGTTTGCGTGTCCGAGCCTCTTTGATACCGTAGCAATGTCAACACCTCCGGCAATAAGCAGAGTTGCCGAAACATGCCGCAGGGTATGAATATGCGCATCAGAAAGATTATAACGCTTTATAAATCCTTTAAACCATGACGAAATAGTATCGGGATTTATAACGCCGCCTATTTCATTTGTAAACACTTCAAGTGGTAAAGTAAACGGTGAATTATACTGGTGGCTGTTATTTTGTCTGCAAATGTATAAATATTTATTTCCGGGGCTATGATGTATTATAATTATATAATCAATGAATTTTATACCCAAATAAATCGTATTGTAAAAGAAGTGTAACACAAACTTAACGATAAGTTTACGAATTAAGCGATTAGCTTATTGACTAAGGATAAAATGTTGTGATATAATGATAAAAATCAACGCAAAAATTAATTCGATATACATGGAGGTCTATTCAACGTGAGAGTTAGATTTAATGTTAAAAGATATTTTCAGGTTTTGGGAATATCCCTTGCGGTAGTTGTGGCGGTTGCCGCGGCTGCGATGGGATTTGATTTTGCATCACTGCGCGCTCAGCCGGGGGTGCCGGACGATACCAATACTGAAGTGGTGGAGCGTAATCCGGAGAAGATTAATGTTTTGCTTATGGGAGTGGATATCGACGGTCTGAGAACTGATGCAATAATGCTTGCTCAGTATGACGTTGAACAGAATGTCGTAAATATGATGTCAATTCCTCGTGATACGAAAATGTATATCGGAAATCGCTATCAAAAGATTAATGCGGCGCACGCGTTTGAAAAAAACGGTAAAATAGGCGGTCCTGAAGCTACGGTTGAAGCTGTTTCGAGAATTACGGGAATACCTATAAATTATTATGTTGACTTTTCATTCGATGCCGTCGCACACGTTATAAACGAGCTTGGACCTGTTACTTTTACAATTCCTGACCTATACGGTGACGGGGTTGGAATGGTTTATGATGACCCTGTACAGGGGCTGCATATCAATTTGCCGCCGGGAACATACGAGCTTGACGGAACTCAGGCTGTATGGCTGATGAGATACCGTCACGGCAATGCGGATTCAAGCGGACATTTCAAAGGATATGTCAACGGTGATGCAGACAGAGTTGAAATGCAGCATCAGTTCCTTAAGGCTTTGGTGGATCAGAAGCTAAATGCGTCGCTTATTTTAAAGCTTCCTGCAATTTTTAAGGAAGTAAGTAAGGAAATAGATACTAATCTTACAGCGAAGGATATTGTTAAATATTCCAAGTATCTGGCAGATTTTTCAAGCACGGATATTCATACATATTCACTTCCGGGCGAATATGGCAATGATGATGAAAACGGTTCGATATGGAAGGTAAATCTTGAAGAAACTCAGAAGCTTGTTCAGGATGTGTTTGGATATGATGCGTCTGAAATAACGGTGAACGATCCGGAAAAGCCAAACGCAACCACACCGCCTAATTGTGTAAGTGTTACAAAACCAAGTACAACCTCGTCAGTAACGGCTGATGATGAGGATTTTGAAGAATAAGCGGAAAATCTGACAAAATTGCCTATAATTATAGATAAAATTTCCTTTATTTTAGATAGGAAATCATGAAAAAATACTTGCAAAGTGCTGAGATCTATGTTATAATGAAAATGTAAGAGAATATTTTTTATTCGAAAGAGTGGGTTATCCCACTCTTTCGTGTTTATCGGGAGGTAGTAATGGCTAAAAAAATAGAAGAAATCATTCTTGAGCTGGCTGAACCGGTTGCTTCGGAACACGGTGTGTATGTGGTTGATGTGTCATATAAAAAAACGAATGACGGTTATTCGCTTTGCTTATATCTTGATAAGGAGGGCGGTATAGGAATCGACGACTGTGAAGTATTTTCAAGAGCCTTTGAAAATGTGATGGACGAGAAGGATCCTATTGAAAACAACTATGTTCTTGAGGTTTCATCTCCGGGAGTGGACAGAAAGCTTGTAAAGGACAGAGAGTTTTTATACTATCTCGGACGCGAGGTTGATGTCAAGCTGTATAAGGCGATTGATGGGAAAAAAGAATTTACCGGAATACTGACTGACTATAAGGATAAGACTGCATATATTGAATTTGAGGAAGAAACTTTGAAAATACCCGCAAAGGAAGCGGCTTATATAAAATTGAGTTTTAGGTTTTAGAAAGGAAGATCAGAAAAATGAATAAAGAATTATTGGATGCTCTGACTGAGCTTTGTGACGAAAAGGGGATAAGTCCTGACGTGATAATGGATGCGCTGGAGGCGGCATTGGTTGCGGCATATAAAAAGAATTTCAATTCGGCGCAGAATGTTGAGGTCGCAATCGACCGTGAAAACGGAACCGTAAAGGTTATGGCAAAAAAAGAGGTTGTGGAGCTTGTATTTGACGATCAGGAGGAGATTTCTCTTGAGGAGGCTCATGAAATAAGCGCGAATTATCAGCTTGGCGATTTTGTGAATATAGAGGTTACACCAAAGGATTTCGGAAGAATAAGCGCGATGACAGCGAAACAGGTTGTAACACAGAGAATCAGAGAGGCTGAACGCGGAATAATATATAGTGAATACACAGAAAAAACAAACGATATAGTATCGGGAAGAATAGAAAGAATAGAACGCGGAAACGTATTTGTTGATATAGGTAAAATCGAAGCGTTTCTTCCTGTTAATGAACAGCCAATCGGGGAAGAATACGAGATTGGTGACACAATACGCTGCTATGTAAGCGAGGTTAAAAACGGAACAAAGGGTACACAGATTTTATTATCAAGAACACACCCCGGACTTGTAAGGAAATTATTTGAAACTGAAGTGCCTGAAATTGCGGACGGTACGGTTGAGATAAAGGGAATTGCCCGCGAAGGCGGTTCAAGAACAAAGATTGCGGTATATTCAAACAATCCGGATATTGACCCTCAGGGGGCGTGTATAGGGCCTAAGGGAATACGTGTTCAGCGTATAGGCGAAGAATTGAGAAATGAAAAAATTGATATAGTAAAATGGAGTGAAAATCCGGCGGAATTTATAGCTGCAAGCTTGAGTCCCTCTAAGGTAATATCGACAACAATAAACGAGGAGGAAAAAAGCGCCAAGGTTATAGTTCCGGAATATCAGCTTTCTCTTGCTATAGGAAAGTCGGGACAGAATGTAAGACTGGCTGCAAGACTTACAGGCTGGAAAATTGATATAAGCGCTGAATAATAGTTTTAAGGAGATAATATGAAACATATACCACAGCGGATGTGTATTGCATGCCGGAGTATGAAACCTCAGGGCGAGCTTATTCGTATAGTTAAGGACAATGAAACGGGCGATATAAGCTTAGATATGGAAAAAAAGAAATTCGGACGCGGAGCATATATATGCAAAAATGCGGATTGTATCCATTTGGCGCATAAAAAGCATGGCATAGAAAGACATTTTAAGTGTAAAATTTCACAGGATATTTACGAGGAAGCGAAAAGGTTTATATGAATAATAATTTTCTCGGAATGCTCGGTATGGCAAAACGTGCCGGGAAGGTTTCCACAGGCGAATTTATTTGCACAAAATTAATAAAAAAGCATGAATCAAAGCTTGTCATAATAGCTGAAGACGCATCGGCAAATACAAAAAAATCTGTAATTAATTCATGCCGCTACTATAATGTAGAATATGCAGAGGCGGGAACAATGGCAGATTTGGGAAAATACACAGGTTCTTCGGAACGCGCAGTGGTTTCCGTTAATGACAACAATTTTGCGAAAGCAATTTTAGATAGATTAAATTAACCGGAATAAAGAAAGGATGGTGTCATATGGCAGAATCATCAACAATAAAACTTGGTGAAATCTCAAAGAGATTTAAAATAACAAATAAGGACATGATTGCAAAGCTTGCTGAATACGGAATTGAATTAAAGAGCTCTTCAAGTGTGGTTACAGAGGAACAGGTAAGCTTGATTTTTGACATTTATACACAGCAGAATGAAATGACAATTGAAGAAATTACAGAAATGCGTGATGAATTGCTAAACGGCGGAAAAAAGCCTAAGAAGGAAAACACACAAAGCGCTGTAAAGATGGAAAGAAAGAAAAAGGCAGAGCCGACAAAGGAAGAAAAGCCGGCAAAGGAAGAACCTGTACAGGAAGCAGAGCCTATAAAAGAGGAAAAAGCTGACGCAGATAAACAGGAAGCTGCAAAAGTCCAGATACAAGAAACAGCCGAAGAAAAAAATAAGTCGGAAGAAGCAAAACCTGATAAGCATAAGAAGAAAAAGCAGCAGGCTAAAAAGCAAACCGGCACGAAGATTGATCTGAGCAATGTTGACAGAACAAATACCGAAGAAGAATTTATAGTTAAAACTCAGGAAAGAAAGCGTTATGTTGACACACGTCAGACTGTTGTTGAAATTGATACAATTCAGCAGCGGGAGCGTATAGAGGATATGGTTTCCGACAATATTAGAATAGACGGCGGCAGAAAGAATAAAAATAAGAAAAACCGCGGTCGTCAGCAGGAGGTTCGTGAAAAGCCTAAGGCTAAAGCTGAAAAAAAGGTAAAGGTTATAACTGAGGTTGAAATTCCTGAAGCTATTACTGTGGGTGAATTTGCGTCAAAAATAGGTAAGAGCGCCGCTGAAATTATGAAGAAGCTTATGATGCTTGGCGTCATGGCAACAATGAATCAGGCTATTGATTTTGAAGCTGCTCAGCTTATAGGCGAGGAGTTCGGTATCACTGTAAACAAGGAAATTGTTCTTACAAAAGAGGAAAGATTGTTCATGGATACTGACGAGGAGGATAATCCTGATGATTTGATTCCGCGTCCTCCGGTAGTTGTTGTTATGGGTCACGTTGACCATGGTAAAACATCTCTTCTTGACGCTATCCGTCATACAAGCGTAACGGATACTGAAGCGGGCGGTATTACTCAGCATATCGGCGCATACAGTGTAATGCTCAATGATCGTGAGATTACATTCCTTGACACGCCGGGACATGAGGCATTTACCACAATGCGAGCAAGAGGCGCGCAGGTGACTGACGTTGCAATCCTTGTTGTAGCGGCTGACGACGGTATTATGCCGCAGACTATTGAGGCTATAAACCATGCAAAGGCAGCAGGAGTAACTATCATTGTTGCAATAAATAAAATTGATAAGGACGGAGCAAATCCTGAAAGAGTAAAGCAGATGCTTGTTGAGCACGACCTTGTTCCCGAAGAATGGGGCGGCGATACTGTTTGTGTTGAGGTATCGGCAAAGAAGAAAATCAATATTGACGGACTTTTGGAAATGGTATTGCTTGTTGCGGATATGCAGGAATTAAAGGCAAATCCAAAGAGAGCCGCAAAGGGTACGGTAATCGAAGCGCAGGTAGATAAGGGCAGAGGTCCTGTGGCGACAGTGCTTGTTCAGAACGGTACGCTGAATATAGGCGATTTTATAATTGCCGGAACAGCGGTTGGCCGTGTAAGAGCTATGGTAAATGACAAGGGCAGACGTGTTAAAAGCGCCGGACCTTCAACTCCGGTTGAGGTGCTTGGTCTTTCAGAGGCTCCTACGGGCGGCGACAGCCTTGTGGTTGTTTCAAATGAAAAGCTTGCCCGTGATGTTGCGGAGCAGAGAAAACAGGAAATGCAGGAAAACAAGTTTAATCAGGTAGTAAAGGTATCTCTGGATAACCTGTTCAGTCAGATTGATGAAGGTAACATGAAGGAGCTTGACGTTATTATCAAGGCGGACGTGCAGGGTTCTGTCGAGGCGGTTAAGCAGTCGCTTGAAAAGCTTTCAAATGACGAGGTTCGTGTTCGCGCAATTCATGGCGGTGTCGGCGCGATTAATGAATCTGACGTAATGCTTGCAAATGCGTCAAATGCGATTATCGTAGGCTTTAACGTACGTCCTGACGCCGGCGCGGTTTCAGCTGCGGAACGGCAGGATGTTGACATAAGATTATATCGTGTCATTTATCAGGCAATAGAAGAAATTGAGGCGGCTATGAAGGGTATGCTCGATCCTGAATTTAAGGAGGTTGTTCTCGGTTATGCCGATGTACGTCAGACATTTAAGGTTTCAGGCGTGGGAACGATTGCGGGCTGCTATGTTACTCAGGGTAAAATTCAGCGTAATGCAGAAATAAGACTTGTCCGTGACGGTATAATTATCCATGAGGGTAAAATTGACAGCCTTAAGCGTTTTAAAGACGACGCAAAAGAAGTAAACGAAAACTTTGAGTGTGGTCTTGGTATTGAAAACTTTAACGATGTTAAAGAGGGCGATACTATAGAATGTTTTGTTATGGAAGAGATTGAAAGATAAAGGAAACAAATATGGCAAGAATAGATAAGATTAATGAGGAAGTGCGCCGTGAGCTGGCAGCGGTTATCCGCGAGCTGAAGGACTCGAGAATACCTCTTATGACAAGCGTTGTTGCTGTTCATGTCACAAACGATTTGCGTTATGCGAAGGCATATATATCAGTAATGGGTGATGATGCAACGCAAAAAAAGGCTATGGAGGGCTTAAAAAGCGCCGCGGGATTTGTAAGACGAGAAATCGGAAGAAGAATAGATTTGAGATATACGCCGGAGTTTATTTTTGAGCTTGACCATTCCATTGAGCATGGCGCGCATATAGATGAATTATTAAAAAAATATAACTGATATCAGGCTGTCCGTCGGCTTTGCAGGCGGACAGCGATTAGATTTTTCGGCTTAAATATACTTTTTGCCCAAAATGCTGAATGACGGTGATTTGCGCCTTATTGGATAAAGGTAAGAGGTTCACGGCTTTATTCGGTGTGAACTGTCTGCCTGCTTTTTCAGTAAAATAAATCTGGATAATGATATGGAATGGAGTGAAATTGAAATGCATAGGGTAATAGAAAAAATTAAACAGTCAAAATCAGTTGCGATATTTCCCCATATCAACGAGGATCCCGATGCGCTCTGTTCATGCTTTGCTTTTGCTGAGGTTTTGAAAAAACAGGGAAAGGAAGCTGTTTGCTATATAAGTGAAGAAATTGAAAAGCATTTAGCTTTTCTCGGCGGTGAATATGTGATATATAACGGTAAGAGTGAATATATCCATGATTTGGCGCTTTGTCTTGACTGCGGAGATTTTGAACGCTTGGGTGAAAGAAAAAAGCTGTTTTATGAAATAGGAAATTCAGTGAATATAGACCATCATTACACAAATACAAATTTTGCCGATGTAAATTATGTTGATGGAGCAGCAGCTGCAACGGGTGAAATTCTTTTTGAAATGTTCAGAAAAATGGGTGTTGAATTTAACGAAAGAATTGCTCGTTATTTGTATATAGCAATAAGCTCTGATACCGGATGCTTTAAATACAGCAATGTTACTCCAAAGACAATGCGCGCAGCGGCTGATTTACTTGAATATAAATTTGATCATGCCGAAATATCAAGACTTTTGTTTGATACATATAGTTTAAATGTCTTGAAGCTGAGAGCTGAGGTTACACGGAATATACATTCCTACGCGGACGGAAAAATAAATGTTGCAGCGGTTAAGGATGCGCTGTTTAGTCAATATGAGCTTGATGCAAAAGAAGCGACGAATATTGTTGATATACCAAGATGTGTTGCCGGTACTGAAATAGCTGTATGCCTAAAAAATCAAAATGGCACGGTTCGCGTCAGTATGCGCTCAAACGGAAATGCTGATGTGTCAAAAATTGCGATGAAATTCGGAGGCGGCGGACATACAAAAGCGGCAGGCTGCGGAATTGAGGCAAAAACGCTTGAAGAAGCGGAAAAAATAGTTGTTGAGGAATGTTTGAAGGTTTTATGAACGGTATAATAATTATTGATAAACCTTTGGGAAAGACCTCCCATGATATGGTATATTTTATGCGTAAGCTTACCGGTATAAAAAAAGTTGGTCATACCGGCACACTTGATCCTGAGGCGACAGGTGTGCTTCCAATATGTATAGGCAGCGCAACAAAGGTGGCGGATATGCTTACTTTATCGGATAAACGCTATACAGCAGAGCTTGTTCTCGGTATGACTACCGATACGCAGGATGCAGAGGGGGAGGTTTTAACCGAATGTGCCGTAAATGTAACGGCGGAGGAAATTGAAAATGCCGTAAAAAGCTTTGTCGGAGAAATAGAGCAGGTTCCGCCTATGTATTCGGCTATAAAGCAAAACGGCAAGAAGCTTTACGAGCTTGCAAGGAAGGGCATTGAGGTTGAGCGTAAAAAACGTAAAATTAAAATTTACGAAATAAATATTTTAAGCATCGATACAGTGGAATATCGTGTTAAGATAGATGTTTTATGCTCTAAAGGAACATATATACGCACCTTGTGCGAGGATATAGGTATGAAGCTTGGCGTCGGCGCATATATGAACACATTAAGAAGAACAATGACAGGGCCTTTCGCTTTAAGCGACAGCTATACAACCGAGCAGCTCAGGGAGATGAATGAGGAAGGAACACTTGAGGCGGCGCTGATTGCCGCTGACAGTATGTTTGCTGATTATCCGGCAATAAATCTTAATGCGAAGCAGACAAGAAGCATAACAAACGGCATACGAATGTCGTATAAAGGAATAGAAAACCAAAGTTACAGACTTTATGATGAGGAAAATAATTTTTTGTGTATTTCCAAATGTATTGACGGTAAACTGGTATTAGAGAAATCATTTTGGAATTAAGCTGTTGAAAAGGAGGCGGCAATTTGGATATTATTCACGCGGAAAAAGTTGTAGATTATGACGGAACGGTTGTCGCGCTCGGTAATTTTGACGGCTTGCATATTGCGCATATGACTATTATCAGAAACGGTATACAGTACGCGCGGGAACACAATTTAAAAGCAGGAGTGCTTTTGTTTAAAGAAAACACTAAGGAAATTACTGGTAAAAAGCATATTGAGCTTATCACACCGAATGAGGCGAAGCTTGAATTACTGGAAAGAGAAAAGCCGGATTTTGTATATCTGAGAGAATTTACAAAAGAATTTATGCAAAATTCTCCGGAGGAATTTGTTAGATTGCTTGTAAAAAATCTTAAGGTAAAGGCAGTTTGCGTGGGGTATGATTACAGCTTTGGCTATAAGGCGCAGGGCGATGTCAAGTTATTGAAGGAATTCGGTAAAAAATATGGCTTTGAGGTTTTTGTCACTGACGCGATTTGTATAGAAAATGAAATTGTTTCAAGCACAAAAATTCGTGAAATGATAAAAAACGGTGAAATGGAAAAGGCGGAAAGATTTCTCGGAAGAAGATTTTGCGTTCAGGGAAATGTTGTGAGGGGACTTCGGAACGGAACAAAAATGGGGATTCCAACCGCAAATGTTGATTATGATAAAAATATGGCGCTGCCGCTTGAGGGAGTTTATGCCGGAATTACATATGTAGACGGAAGACGCTTAAAGAGCGTTATAAATGTAGGGAAAAATCTTACCTTCGGCGCGGAAAAGCTTACCATTGAAAGCCATATGCTTGGTTTTGATAAAAATATATATGATAAGCATATAAGAGTTTCTTTTGCAAAACGTTTGCGAGGCGTTGTTAAATTCGCAAATATTGATGAATTAATATGTCAGATAAAATCAGATATAAAACAAGTTGAGAAAATGATTCTATAATGAAAAGAGGAGTAAAAATGTTTACAAGTATAATTTTAGCTGCCGGTATGGGTACCAGAATGAAATCGAATATGCCAAAGGTTCTTCATAAGGTCTGCGGCAAGCAGCTTTGTAAGTGGGTTATAGACGCTTCAAAGGAGGCAGGCGCGGACAATGTTGTTACAATTATCGGTCATAAGGCTGATATGGTTAAGGAAGCACTTGGAAATGTTACGGAATTTGCTTTGCAGAACGAGCAGAAGGGTACCGGACACGCTGTAATGCAGGCTGTTGACTTTATTAAGGCTACGGAGGGCAGAGTTGTTATATTAAACGGAGATACTCCGCTTATCAATGCCGAAACTATAAAAAAGGCTGTTGAATACAACGCTCAAAAGGGTGAGCAGGCAACAGTTATAACCGCTATTCTGCCGGACGCTACAGGCTATGGAAGAATTGTAAGAGATAATGACGGCGGTGTTCTTAAAATCGTTGAGCAGAAGGACGCAAGCGAGGAAGAAAAAAAGATAAATGAGGTAAATTCGGGTATGTATGTATTTGACGCTCAGTCGCTTGTTTATGCGTTGGATAAAATTCAGCCGAACAATGCGCAGGGTGAGTATTACCTTACAGATACTCTTGAAATTCTTCTTAAAGCCGGAAAAAAAGTAGGCGCTTATGCAATTGAGGATAACGATGAAATAAGAGGAATAAATGACCGTGTTCAGTTGAATGAGGCTGAGAATATTATGCGAAGCCGAATAAATGAAATGCATATGAGAAACGGTGTAACAATGCGTATTCCCGAAAGCATTTATATAGAAGCTGATGTTGAAATAGGAAGCGATACGGAAATTCAGCCGAATGTTACCTTGAAAAGCGGTACAAAAATAGGCTGTGACTGCGTTATCGGTCAGGGAAGCGTTCTTGATAATGCGGTTATCCATGATAATGTTGAAATTTTAAGCTCGGTTATTCTTAATTCCGAGGTTGATGAATATACCCATGTAGGACCGTTTGCATATATCAGACCAAACTGTCATGTTGGCAAGGATGTTAAAGTCGGAGATTTTGTGGAGCTTAAAAATTCAAATATTGACGACGGCACAAAGATTTCACATCTTACCTATATTGGTGACAGTGACGTTGGTAAGAGAGTTAATTTCGGATGCGGTACAGTAACGTGTAATTATGACGGAAAGAACAAATACAGAACTGTTATCGGTGACGATTGTTTTGTAGGCTGCAATACCAATTTTGTTTCACCTATAAATGTAGGCGATAATGCGTATATTGCCGCCGGCTCAACCATTACGGAGGATATTCCGGAAAAGAGTTTGTCAATTGCCCGTGCAAAGCAGGTAAATAAAGAAGGCTGGACAGATAAGAGAAATAAATAAGCATAGAATAAGGGGCAGATAGGGCAGGTATAATATCTGCCCTTTTCGGGCATTATTGAGGAGAGATTGTTATGTATTTGATAGTAGGACTGGGAAATCCGGGCAAGCAGTATGAAATGACACGTCATAATATAGGTTTTCATACAATAGATTATATTGCGGATACTAATAAGGTTAAAATAAATAAGCTTAAATATAAGGCGTTGTATGGCGAAGCTGTAATTGGCGGCGAAAAGGTATATATAGTAAAGCCGCAGACATATATGAATTTGAGCGGTGACAGTGTAATTGAATTTGCGAATTTTTATAAAATACCGCCTGAAAATATTATAGTTATTAACGATGATATTTCACTGGATACAGGCAGAATAAGAGTCAGGGCAAAAGGAAGCGCAGGCGGTCATAACGGACTGAAATCTATAATATATCAGTTAAAGAGCGATAATTTTCCGAGAGTAAAGATTGGAGTCGGAGCGCCGAAGCATGAGGAATATGATTTGGCTGATTTTGTGCTCGGACGCTTTACAAAGGAGGAAATCCCTGTTATGGAGGAGGCTATACTTAAAGCGTCAAAGGCTGTTGAGGAAATAATAAGAAATGGTCCTCAGTCGGCAATGAATAAATATAATTAAGCTTTCATGCCGCAGACGAAGGCAGATTTTATTTGTTTTTTTTGGAAGGGATTTTATCCGCCGATAGTTCAGGGAAATTATTTCCTGTGGAATGATATTAGATAATTTAAAATATGGGGTAAATTATGAATTTTTTAAATATTTTAAAGGACTATCCTCCATATAAAGGTATAGTAAAAAATCTGAATAACACGCCTGTATCTGTCGCGGGAGTAGTGGAATCTGCGCAGGGACAGCTTATTTATGCCTTATGCGGAGAAAACGGCTCATCAGGTATAGTAATTACCTATAGTGATATGGAGGCGAGAGCGCTGCATAGTGACCTTGAGCTGTATACTGATAATGCTTTTTATTTTCCCTCAAAGGAATATGTTTTCTATAATATAGAAACAACCGGTCATCAGAATGAGCACAGTCGTCTGACTGTGCTTGAGCGTCTTATGAGCGGTGAAAAATGTATAGTTGTTACAAGCGTTGACGCAATTTTGCAGTATACGGCAAAGCGTGAGGAGTTTCAGAGCAGAATAATAGATTTTGAAATAGGAAAACAGTTTGATTTGGCTGAACTTACGAAATCACTTATTGAAATGGGTTATAGCCGTGAGGATATAGTTGAGGGTGCCGGTCAGTTTGCGATAAGGGGCGGCATACTTGATGTTTTCTCTCCTAACTACGAAAATCCAATCAGAATTGAATTTTTTGATGATGAAACCGACTCAATCCGTTTCTTTGACAGCTATACTCAGCGTTCACTTGACAATACCGAAGCTGCAAGGATAATTCCTGTGGTTGAGGCTATAATGTCAAATGAGAAAAAAGCTGAAATAGTTGCAGCGCTGGAGGATGAGATAAGGCGCGCAAAACGCAGGAAAAATGATGAGTCGGAATATATAAATACTACCTATGCTGATATTGAAAGCTTTAATGAACGTCATTATTTCCCATCAATTGATAAGTATATTTCTATGATTTACGGAGAAATTCCGACTGTTCTTGATTATTTTGATAAGGATGACATTGTTTTTGTTATCGATCCAAAGCGAATTGCCGACAGGGGAAAAACCTTTGAATGGGAAAAGGGCGAGATAATAACGGAGCTTATGGAACGTGGAATTATAGGTACACAGAAATCCAATAAGCAGAAATTTTTCCTTTCCTATAACGAAGCAATCGGAAAAATGACACGGAAAAAGGTTATTTCTCTTGATGTTTTAACACATACAAGAACAGATTTTTTGTATAAGCATCTCGAAACCTTTACAACTAAAACAACAATCTCATTTCATGGCAAGATAGATTATCTGTATGAGGACTTAAAAGCATGGCAGGAAAAAAAAGCTACTGTTGTAATTCTTGCTTCAACGCGCGGCAGAGGAGAAAATCTTGCGGGAGTGCTTAACGACAGGGGACTCAGGGCAAGATTTATTTCGGACGAGGGCAAGATAAAGCCGGACACAGCACAGGGAACTACAGAATTTAATTCCGGTGAAACCGTTATTATACGAGGTAATCTTAATAAGGGCTTTGAATATCCGGAATGTAACTTTGTGCTTGTATCTGACAGAGAGATTTTTGAAAGTAAAAAGAGCCGTCAGAAGCGCAAGGCGGATAATGCTAACAGGATAAAATCATATAATGATATAAGCGCCGGAGATTACGTTGTGCATCAGACCCATGGAATAGGTAAATATGTCGGAACTCAGAAAATGACTGTAAACGGAGTTACAAAGGATTATCTGAAAATTCAGTACCGAGGTACGGATTCTCTGTATGTTCCGATTGACCAGCTTAATATGCTGTATAAATATGTGGGAAATACCGAACGAGAGCTTAAGCTTAATAAGCTTGGGGGAAGTGATTGGAATAAAACAAAGCAGCGTGTAAAGAAGTCGACTGAAGAACTGGCGCATAAGCTTATTGAGCTTTATGCCGCGCGTGAAAAAACAAAAGGTCATGCTTTCAGCGAGGATACTCCATGGCAGCGTGATTTTGAGGATAGCTTTGGTTATACTGAAACGGAGGATCAGCTGCGTTCTATCGAAGAGGTAAAGGGCGATATGGAAAGCACAAAGCCTATGGACAGACTGCTTTGCGGTGATGTTGGCTTTGGAAAGACAGAGGTTGCGCTAAGAGCGGCATTTAAGGCTGTGAATGATTCAAAACAGGTGGCATATCTTTGTCCTACTACAATACTTGCAATGCAGCATTATGAAACCTTCCTCAAAAGAATGGAGAATTTTCCGGTAAAGGTTGAAATGCTTTCGCGCTTCAGAACACCGGCACAGCAGAAGCAGATTTTGAAAAAGGTAAAATCAGGCGAGATTGATGTTTTGATAGGCACACACAGAATTTTATCAAAGGATTTGGAGTTCCATGATTTAGGACTTCTTATAGTTGATGAGGAGCAGCGTTTCGGAGTAGGGCATAAGGAGCGTCTTAAAGAAATCAAAAAGGACGTTGATGTTTTAACTATGACAGCAACACCAATTCCAAGAACGCTACATATGGCAATGACAAGCGTGCGTGACATGAGTGTTCTGACAGAGCCACCGCAGAATCGTTATCCTGTTCAGACATATGTGCTTGAGGATAATCCGTCAATTCTGCTTGACGCTATCCGCAATGAGCTTTCAAGAGGTGGTCAGGTATTTTATCTGTATAACCGTGTACAGGGAATATTCCGTAAAGCGGAATGGATAAAAGCAAATTTTCCTGATATAAATGTGGCGGTCGGTCACGGAAAAATGAAGGAGGATGAGCTTGAGGACATTATGTACGACATGGTAAACGGAAAAACCGATGTGCTTGTCTGTACAACTATAATTGAAACAGGTCTTGATATTCCAAATGCCAATACGATTATAATTGAGAATGCAGATAAAATGGGTTTGGCACAGCTATATCAGCTCCGAGGACGTGTGGGACGTTCAAACAGGCTTGCCTATGCGTATCTTACCTATAAGCGTGATACTATTCTTTCTGATATTGCTTCAAAAAGACTTCGTGCAGTGAAGGAATTTACGGAATTTGGTTCGGGCTTTAAGATTGCCATGCGTGACCTTGAGATAAGAGGAGCGGGAAATATTCTCGGCCCCGAGCAGCATGGTCATATGGACAGTGTGGGATATGATATGTACTGTCAGATTTTAAAGGAAAGTATAAATGAGGCAAAGGGTATCAAGACAAAGACAGACACCGGTGTTGCTGTTGATCTTGACATTGACGCCTATTTGCCTGAAGCTTATATTGAAAATCATAATCAGCGTATAGATATTTATAAAAAGATTGCGGCGATTGAAACTGAAAACGACAAATTTGAAATCGAGGACGAACTGATTGACCGCTACGGTGATATTCCCAAACCGGTGCAGAATATAATTAATGTCGCATCACTAAAAACTCCGGCGCGTGAAGCAGGGATTTTTGAAATTGCTCAGCATGGCAGCTTGCTTCAGCTTAAATTTCACGAGGATTATGTAACAGCCGAATTGATTATGGGACTTGACAAGAAATTCCCGAGAAGAATTAAGCTGCTTGCAAACGATAAGCCAACCGTTAATTTTACGTTAAAGAACGAGGTTAAAAATATAACCGCATTTGTCAATGATTTGCTGACGGAAATTAAAGAATTGCAGCAGGAGGAAAGTTTGAAATAAATAATTGTTTAGAGGCACAAAAATTATTTTGCTTAATAATTTTTGAAATTTATTATTTATGTACTTTTGTACGTACAAAAGTACCAAAAAACGCTGGGGAGGGAGGGCGCTCCTTGCAACCGTTGGTTGCTGCGCTCGCTTATCTCCCTCGCCCAGACCCCTCCCTCTAACTTATGGGTTTTCTATTGTATTAATTGCGTTGCTCTGCAAACCTCTCCTTGAGGAGAGGTGCCCGAAGGGCGG
>JALEPO010000036.1 GCA_022768695.1 Clostridia bacterium | reverse complement strand
AGGTATATCACTGTATATTTCGCCTGTAACCAAATCGATAAGAGTAGCAGTCAATCCGTCTGACGCAACTTTTGTAACCGATAAATCTACAAAGGTTTCAATATTCTGCGATTGTATATATGACCGCATTTCTTTCTGTATAATTCCACGAACCATATTGGTAAACAATACGATAGTGCTGTCATCAAATTTTAAATCTTCCATCAAAAAATCACCTCGTTTGTATTCGTAAGCGTCAGTACTGTTTTTGCATCACTGCTTATACTCATTGAAATTGCATCTATAATATAATTCTCGTTATATAGACCAAGACTTGGGTAATATACAAGTACAGATTGGTTGATATCAAGCACAGGTAAATATGTACAGGATAGATTTAAGGTTTTACTTCCCCGTGTGTAATTGATAAGCTCATACATAGCACGATCCATGCATAATTCATCGGCATATAATTTACTGTCGCTTATATACTCAGGTATTTCCCCGTTATACTGAATGCAATAATCAGATTTTGGATTACGGTTTTTCGCAGTCGCACTGAATTGGTAACCATTTACAATAGCTCCCTTAACAGTGATTTTGTTACGTGTTTGACTTGTATTGTAATTAATACTTGCAGATATGATGTCTTTATCATTTTCGTTAAATCTATACACGACAGGGAAGTTAGCTGAAATAAATTCATTTACAATTGATTTAACTATCATATTTCCAAATTCGTTATAATACACATCAGAAGAAATGGTATCACCCATATCGGTAAATATTTCACCTAAAGTATTTCCGCCTTCCTGCTTGATTGTGTAATAGGTAAGAGTATTTTTATGCCGTGTGTTAAATAAAATTGGTTTAAAATCAAAAGGAACACCGTTTCCACGGTCAGAATTAAGCAAAACATTAAATGCCTGATACATTGGAACCCCAACAGGGACAATAGTTTTTAAACTTGTCCTGCCATATACCGTACCATCTAAAAGTCCGAATTTGTCACAAAGGGACAGAGAAATTGTTTGATTAGAGTTCTCTCTTGCTGATTGAGGGTCTTTAACTAAAAATACACCCTGTTGTTTCCAATACAAGGTGTCTTTTATAAGTATTCCTGTATCAAGTCTAAATTTACTGCCCGTCCATATTAACCCCGTAATAGGCTTAGGATTCCATTTGTCGTCAATATTAGCAAGAGTTATATTCATACTTCGTCTTTGCCCTGATTGATATTGTATGCTTAAATCTCCCGATATAAAGTCTTCGCTTGCATCCATGCGTACTTGCTCATTGTCATAAAGCAGATATAATCTGAAAACAGGTATGACAATATCACCTTTAAACACGTCCATAAGTGTATTTATTCCAAGCTTGCCAAAGGAATTAAGATACACCTGTTTCGTAACTGAAGCGATATTTATATTATTTACAGTATCTACTATATATCCGTTTTTATATATGTTCATTCTGTCACCTCATTTAATGGAGAAGCGATATATTCGTTATATTCATCATCAGTGTCTGCCAACATAGTGTCCTGTAACAGGCTGTCCTGATTTTCTTTCAATAGCTGATAATGTATAGGGTTAATAAGCAAATGTCTTCCTAAAACATCTACATTGTTAATGCTATTAAGCTGAATAAATGTAAAAGTTACTGATACCTCGTGGTTTGGAGTGTTTTCATAAGCAAAAGAGGGATCAACATTAATATCTCCAAGAGTTATAATTCCTCTTAAATCAATAAGCATTTTCATACTGTTGCTTGCGGCAAAGTTTTCCCAATCAATAATGTGGTCAAAGGTATCAACGTATTCGCCTGAAGAACAATCAATTTTGCCGAGAAGTCCACTGATGGGTATAGACCTCTGCTTAAGATTGCCGCCTGACATTTTGCCATAAGCATTTTGAGTTTTATAAAATGTCTTGTCCGTATTTAAAGTATATCCGTCATTGGATACATTCAGTGCTAACTGCCAGACATTGTTCTCGTCTATATAGTATGTGTTTTTATCATCTTTATCCTGAATAAGACCGATTACAGAAACAATGCCATTATGTATTCGAACAGGCTCCAGAATAATGGGGGAGATAGTTTCAACTTCAACATCATTATCATTGATAGATATCGTGTTTTTACATATGGGATATACATAATATTGATAATCACATAAATCGCCTATTGTAAAATCCTCTATAATTCTCTGCGCGGCAGTTTTAGTTTCGCATACCTTATGCAATGTTTTTTCTCCACCAATCGTTTTATATATCTGAAATCTGTTGACATTTCCAAAATCACCGTCAAAGTTACTGCCACTTAATGTATTATTAAAATTAGCCAATAATTTAGTAGAAGGCTTCCAAGGATATGCGCCTAATTTTATATCGGTGAAGGATTGCTTAAATGACTCGTCTTGAGAATATGAACCTTCGTCAATACCAAAAGCATGATATGTCACACCGCCGTATAGTTTAACTGTATTACTCATAATGATTGCCTCCATTCCGAGTCATAGTAATTTTCGCCTTTTTGCCTTCTTGCCATAAAGAATTATTATCTGAAATGTTTTTAAACAATGCTTTCTCTTCGGCATAGTCTATTATAACTGCCCATGTTTGTCCACTTACAGCAGTTTCTTCGTGATAATAATCTGATTCATTGTAGGGCATATTTTCATGATATAAAAATGGGATTGTATAGTTTATCGCGCTGTTCTGCATTGCACTGTTGATTGCATCAATACGGTCTTGCTCTGTTTTTCCGATTTGAAAATATTCCTCTAACCATGCGTCATACGGAGAAAAATATTTTACAACATGGGTACCTAAAATCTCTACCATAAATTGAATACCATCCCACGAAAGCCGAGCTATTGTATTACCCTCATCAGTAATTTCAAATATTGTTCCCATGTAATCGCTATCGATGTTACAAACCAAATAATATGTACTATCTCCAAAGACCAAATCACCATCGCCGTCTATATAATCATATATAATTGAATTTCCTTTATCAAGATGACAGGCATTTTTTGTATATTTAAGAAATTTGTCAATTTCGCCTGTTTCCTCATCATATGCTATAAATTCATGTTTGTCTGGATTTGATTCTTTACCTGAAATAGACTTTAAATTGCTGAAATCAATTATCAATGACCCATGCTCATAACATTCCTCAAGCTTTACATCCAAAGGAAAACTATTAGCCTTATACTGTACTTGAATATTTATAACCTTTTCTGTTGTAACTCCGGCGGTATCAGTCAAGGAAAGGGTAAGGCGATATAATTTATTGTTTAAGAAACGATTATAAGAATATTTAATGAATGGGGAATTAATATTATTTGTTGAATTAATTACTGTATATTCGTTAATATAATCATCAGCTTCTTCCAACAAAAAACTATAATAATTGATACTTGCACCTTCGTTTTGAATATATTCTCCGTGTATATTCAGATTGCTGTAATTAAGAGTCAGATTGTCACCATCAATTATTCTTTGAACTGGATTACCGTTATTATCAAAATACTCATATAAACTAATCGTAGGAGGTGTGCTTGTTTCAAAATAGTATGTATCCGTATCTATATAATTGCATAACGGAATAGTTGTCGCTATTATCCAAAGCCTCAACTAATGGTATCTGTTCAATTGCTCCAGTTTGATTGTTGTATATTTGGTAATCTTTACCTTGTTTTGCACGGAAATCTGTATTGTCTTTTGATAAAGTATTTTC
>JALEPO010000035.1 GCA_022768695.1 Clostridia bacterium | reverse complement strand
ACGCTTGTATGCATCCTCTGCGGCAAGCTTTACATAATCGGTAGTAACGGAATGACGCTTGGGAATAACCGATTTATATAGGTAATTAATTATATCATCTGTCGGAGATTCAATTTTAACATTAAGAAATCCTTCCTTTTCACCTCGGTTTATTGCGAGCAGACGATGATTTGCAAGCTTTTGAATAGGCTCGGAAAAATCATAGTAAAGACGGTAAACGCTATCGTCCGCTGTATTGGCTTTGGAAATTATGAGTCCGTGACGCATTGTAAGTCCTCTTATTGCTTTTCTGTACTCGGCATTGTCACTTATTTCCTCCGCTATTATATCCATTGCACCCTGAAGTGCGTCTTGAGTAGTTTCAACGCCAAGGTCGCAGTTGATATAGTCAAACGCAAGAGAGTCGGCGGTGCCGTCATATATATTTTGGTCAAATAACAGCTTGGCAAGAGGTTCAAGACCCTTTTCTTTTGCCATAGTCGCGCGTGTTCTGCGTTTTGGCCTGTAGGGGCGGTAAATGTCTTCAAGCTCGGAAAGTGTTGAAGCGTTGTTTACAGCTTCCGCAATTTCATCTGTGAGCTTTTCCTGTTCGTCAATCAATCTGATGACGTCTGACTTTTTTTCTTCAAGTCCGCGCAGATATTTCAGTCTGTCGTAGAAATCGCGAAGTATTTCATCGCTCATTGAGCCTGTAGCTTCTTTTCTGTATCGCGCGATAAATGGGATAGTGTTGCCGTCGTCTATAAGGCTTACAGCATTCTCTGCCTGATAGGATTTTAAGTTAAATTCCGTGGTTAATTGCTGTATAATTTTTGTGTTAAATTCTTCCATGTGTAATATCCTCCAAATTCTTATAATCAAAATGATAAAATTCTGTAACATAATTGAAAAGAAATTTCAATAAAACTATTCACAAATTGAAATATTTGTGATAGAATAGTAACAGACACAATATATTGTATAGCTTTTGTGCAAAAATATGAACAAATATACAATTTACAAATGCATAAAGATAATATAATTATATATTATTTGGCTTGATTTTACAAGTGAAAATGTGAAAATAAAGCATTTTGAGAAAAAACTAAAAAAGTCCGAAAAAAATTTTAAAAAACGTATTGCCTTTTTTATCAATTTAGGTTAAAATGGATGTAGTGGGAGCGTTTGGGAGGATAATGGAGCAGATTTGGAGTAAAAAAACAACTCTGCCCATAAATTGAATTATCCCATACTTCCAATCATATTAAGAAAGGCGGTGACATACGGTGGTTAATTTTGTGGATGAATATCCTCGTCAGCTTGATGAGCGAGGCAGAATAATTATGCCCGCAAAGGTCAGAGAAAAGCTGTCTGAAACCGTGTATGTCACACAGGCACCCTCTGACAGATGCTTGCATTTGTACACTGAGGAGGAGTGGAATAAGGTTGCGGAAAAGGTCAATCAGCTTCCTACAGCGACTGACAGGAACGCAGCCGCTTTTGTCCGTCTTTTTTTTGGTAAAGCGACTTCCGCCCAGATAGATAAGCAAGGCAGAATTCCTATAGCGAAAAGGCTTATGGATTATGCCAATCTTACAAAAGATGTTGTTTTAGTCGGAGCAAATACACGTCTTGAAATATGGGATGCAGAGGCTTGGAATTCATATCAAAACAGTCTTTCAGACGACATTATGATTGACGGTATATTAAAATACGGATTGAATATATGAGTGTGAGGAGATTGGTATGGAATTTAAACACGTTTCTGTGCTTTATGAGCAAAGCATTCGTGCATTAAGAGTTAAAAATGACGGTATTTACGTTGATGGAACTCTTGGCGGCGGCGGGCATTCATTCGGAATATTGTCCTCTGCAAAAAATTGTCGGCTTATAGGCATTGATCAGGACAGGGAGGCTATAGCAGCCGCCGGTAAAAGACTGTTGCCTTTTGGTGAAAGAGTAACGTTTGTAAATGACAATTTTTGCAGGATAAAGAATATTTTAAGTGAACAGAATATAGAAGAAATTGACGGAGCGGTTTTGGACTTGGGAGTAAGCTCATATCAGCTTGACAACGCCTCAAGGGGCTTTAGCTATATGCAGGACGCAGCGCTGGATATGCGTATGAATCCTGATGGTGCTGTGACTGCGGGCGATATTTTGAATTCTTATTCTGAAGAAGAATTGACACGGATTTTCTTTGAGTACGGAGAAGAAAAGTGGTCAAAGAGAATTGCGGAATTTATAGTTTTGGAGCGGGGGAAAAAGCCTGTTGAAACCACAGGTGAGCTTGTGGAAATAATAAAAGCGGCAATCCCGAAAAAAGCAAGAATGGAGGGTGGTCACCCTGCCAAAAGAGTTTTTCAGGCAATACGAATAGAAGTAAACGGCGAGCTGAAAATTCTTGAACAGTCGATAAGGGACTTTTGCGATGTGCTAAGGCCCGGCGCAAGACTGGCGGTTATAACATTCCATTCGCTTGAGGACAGGCTGGTTAAAAACACATTTAAGTCACTGGCGGAAGGGTGCATTTGCCCGAAGGAATTTCCTGTCTGTGTATGCGGACATAAACCGTCGGTGAAAATAATTACACGAAAGCCAATTCTTCCCGATAAGGATGAAATAGATAGTAATTCTCGTTCAAAAAGTGCAAAATTAAGGGTTATAGAGAAATTGTAAGGAGAGATTTTGTGGCATATTCAAATTTGGCATATGAGCTTGAAGTTCAGCAGCCCGTAAGAAAGAAAAAACCACAACAAAATAGAACAGTTAAGAGGAATCATAAACAAATGCTCAATAGAATTAAAAATATCCGTAGAATGTGTGCCATAGTTGTATTGGCATTTTCAGCCGGCTTTATGATTTCTAAATTTGTAACTGTCCATGAAACTCAACAGCAAATAGCTTCATTGGAGAAGGATTTGACTGAAATAGAGTCAAATACAAGTCAGCAGATTTTTGATCTGGAGCAGAGTGTGGATTTAACTGAAATAGAAAAGGAGGCAACAAGCCGCCTTGGTATGCAGCGCCCGGAAAAGTATCAGACGATTTATGTAAACGTTAAACAGGATGATGTTACAGAGATGACAGCAGGAGAGGTAGAGGGCTTTAAAAACAGAGTCGCATCGTCGTTAAAATCACTTGGAAGTTATATTGTTGAATTGTTCAGCATAAAATAAGAGAGAGGACTTTTATAAATTTGGATTTTAAATCCGTACATAAAAAGGAAATGATTAATAGATGACACCATCATTAAATAGTATAAAAAAGCGTACCGTATTAATGGCAGCGATAGTGCTTGCTATTTTATCGGTATTGGTTATAAGAATTGCGTATTGGCAAATTATACGAGGCGATGAGCTAAGCAAGAAGGCAAAAAGCCAGCAGCAGGGAGTGAGCGTGGTAACCGCGCCGAGAGGTAAAATTTATGACAGAAACGGTAAGGTGCTTGCGGAAAGCGCGTCTGTAAATACTCTGACGTGTAACCCGCAGGATATAAAAAACAGCGGAAATGCTGAAGTTATTGCGCAGAAGCTGTCACCGGTTATCGGAATGCAGTATGACACAATTCTTGGCTTGCTGACAAAAAACAGCAGGTATCAGGTAATAAAAAAGCGTATCTCGGCAGATGAAACCGAGCAGATAAAAGCGTTTATGAATAGCGATAATGATAAGGTTACCGCAAAGGCATTTACCGGAGTTTATTTTGAGGATGATTCCAAACGGTATTATCCGTTTAATGTGGCTCCGCACATTTTGGGCTTTACCGGTTATGATAATAACGGTTTGCAGGGCATAGAGATGACGTTTGACGATAATCTTTCCGGAACTGCGGGTTCAGTAGCTTCAAATCAGACAGCAAAGGGTACTACTCTTAATGAACAGCAGGCGGAATATTTAACACATTCTGCAAAAGGTGACGATGTTGTTCTGACTATTGATGAAACAATACAGCATTTTCTTGAAAAACATTTGCAGGAGGCTGTTGATGAGTACGAGCTGAAGGAGGGTGCGGCAGGAATAATAATGAACCCTAAAACGGGAGAAATTCTTGCCATGGCGACAAAACCGGATTTCGACTTGAATAATCCGTATAATATAGAACAGTTTCAAAAATATGCGATAGTTGTTGACGAGGATACTGAGGACGAGGATGTTGAAGCAACGCCCAAGCCCACGGAGGATCCTAAAAATTTAAGCGATGAAAAAATTGCCGCTATTCGTAATAAAATGTGGAGAAACAAGGCTATATCGGATTCATATGAACCCGGCTCCACTTTTAAAATAATTACTGCGGCAGCTGCTCTTGAGGAGCACGTTGCAGATTTGAATTCAACATTCTTTTGCCCCGGCTTCAAGGTTGTTGCGGACAGAAAAATAGGCTGTTCAAATGAAAGCGGTCACGGTCCGGAAACCTTTGTTGAAGGTGTACAAAATTCGTGCAACCCGGTATTTATGGAGCTTGGACTTAAGCTTGGTACGGAAAAATTTATGGAATACTTTACAGCCTTCGGTCTGACCGAAAAAACAGGTGTTGAGCTTGTAGGAGAGGCTTCAAGTATTTATTATAAAAACGGTATGAATGAGGTTGACCTTGCGACAAGCGCGTTTGGTCAGGGATTTCAGGTTACGCCTATCCAGCTTATAACAGCTGTTTCAGCAGCTATTAACGGCGGAGAAAGAATGCGTCCGCAGCTTGTTAAGGAAATAAAGAATGATTATGGAATTGTTAAAAGCTATGAGCCTGAGGTAATAAACCGAGTTATATCAAAAGAAACGTCAGATACAATGTGTCAGATACTTGAGTCGGTTGTTTCCGTGCCGAATGCCACAGGTAAAAATGCCTATGTCAAGGGATGCAGAATAGGCGGAAAGACGGGTACTTCAGAAAAGGGAAACCGTAACGAAAATAAGCGTATTGCATCGTTTATAGGCTTTGCACCTGCGAACGATCCTGAACTTATCTGTCTTATAATGCTTGATGAACCGCAAATAAATAATAAATACGGCGGATGGCTTGCAGCGCCACTTGCCGGTTCTATTATTGCCGAGTCAATGGACTATATGGGAATAGAAAGACAATATACTGCTGATGAAGATCCTGATGTTCCGATAGAAATTCCGGACATAAGAGATTTGGAGCTTTCAAAGGCGAAGGAAAATCTGGTGAATTTGAACCTGAATTACAGAATTGTAGGCGATGGCGATACAGTTGTGGAGCAGCTGCCTAAGCCGGGAATAATGCTCAATGAAAATTCGATGGTTATTCTTTATACAGAGGACAGCGAAATATCGGATGTTACTGTTCCTAATCTTGAGGGAATGTCAGTTTCAGAAGCAAAATATACACTTATGGATTACAATCTTAACTTTGAAATAGCCGGAGCGGGACACAGTGAATCAAGTGTGGCATATGCATCTAAGCAAAGTATTGCACCGGGAACGAAAATTCCTCCGGGTACAATAGTAGGTGTTGAATTCCGACAAACAGCTATAGACTAAAATTACATGATTGGGGGAAACAATATGTTTGCAAGTGAGCTTTTCGGAGAACAATGGCTTGATAAATTTGAAGATGTAAATATTACTGGAATTGCATATGATTCAAGAAATATATTAGAGGGTAATGTATTTGTCTGTATCAAGGGGTTTGAAACAGACGGACATAAATTTGCTGAAATGGCAGAAAAAAACGGCGCGGCAATTATTGTTGCGGAGGATAAAATTGATGTTGATGTGCCTGTGTGGTATGTTGATGATTCAAGAATAGCAATAGCGGAGCTGGCATGCAAATATTACAAAAATCCTTCTGAGAAATTTAAGCTTGTAGGAGTGACCGGCACAAACGGAAAAACTACAATAACATATCTGATAAAAAGCATACTCGAGGAAGCCGGAATGCACATCGGTGTAATAGGAACAAATCAGAATATAATAGGAGATAAGGTTCTTCTTACACAGTCAACTACGCCAACAACTCCTAATGCGCTTGAGCTTCAGCAGCTTTTTGCGGAAATGGCGCAAAGTGACGCTGAATGTGTTGTTATGGAGGTTTCGAGTCATGCGCTTGAGCTTGAGAGAGTTCATGGATGCCATTTTGATGTAGGTGTTTTTACAAATTTAACACAGGACCATCTTGACTTTCATAAGACAATGGAAAATTATCTCAATGCAAAGGCGAAGCTGTTTCAAATAAGTGATAAAGGTGTTGTTAATTTTGATGATGAGGCGGGAAAAAAGATAGCCTCCAATGCCGATTGTGATATACTGACTGTAGGTCTGAGTGATGAAAGCAGATTATACGCAAAAAATATAGATATAACCGCGCGCGGTGTGGATTTTGAAATGGTATACGACGGTAAAACCTATCCTATGCACATTTCAATTCCAGGAAAGTTCAGCGTATATAACGCTATATGTGCGGCGGGAGCGGCAGTTCAGCTTGGTATTGATATTGAAACAATTCAAAAAGGACTTTCAAAGGCAGCAGGTGTTATGGGGCGTGTGGAGGTAGTTCCTACCGATACTGATTATACCGTAATTATAGATTATGCCCATACTCCGGACGGATTGGAAAATATTATAAGCGCTGTAAGAGAATTTGCCAAGGGCAGAGTGATTACGCTGTTTGGCTGCGGAGGCGACAGAGATAATACAAAGCGTCCTGTTATGGGTGAAATTGCAGGCAGGCTTTCGGATTACAGCATAATCACCTCGGACAATCCGAGAACAGAAGATCCTGAAGCGATAGTTGCTCAGATAGAAGCAGGTATGAAAAAGACTGACGGAAAATACACGCTCATTGTTGACCGACGTAAGGCGATTGCCTATGCTCTTGATTTTGCCGAGAAGGATGATGTTATTATTCTTGCAGGAAAGGGACAGGAAACATATCAGATAATCGGAAAAGAAAAGTATGATTTTGACGAAAGAGTAGAGGTATACAAGCATTTGAATAAGTAGGGAGCGGTCTTGACCGCTGGCTGCATAACGAAAATTGTGCAGGGCGGTCAAGACCATTCCCTAATTTTGTGTAACAGAAAGGAAATGAGTATATGCAGAAGATGACAATTCGTGATATTATAAAAGCTACGGGCGGAGAACTGATTAACGGGGATGATGATGTTGAAATCAGCGAGATAACTACTGATTCGCGTAAAGTAAATTCGGGAGTTCTGTTTATTCCGCTTGTGGGAGAAAAGTTTGACGGACACGAATTTATAAAAGCAGCTTTTGATATGGGTGCGTCAGCAGTTTTAACTCATAAGGATACTGACTTGTTGATTGGCAAAACAATTATTAAGGTTAAGGACACCTTCAAGGCACTTGGCGACATTGCCGCATACTATAAAAGAAAATACAATGTTCCTACTGTTGCAGTTACAGGAAGTGTAGGAAAGACAACAACAAAGGATATGCTTTATGCGGCATTGAACGAAAAATATAATACCTTGAAAACTCCGAATAATTTTAATAATGAAATAGGTGTTCCCATTACAATTTTTATGCTGGAAAAGGAGCATGAATGTGCTGTTATTGAAATGGGCATGAATCATTTCGGAGAAATTGAACGCTTGGCAGAAATGGGACAGCCAAATGTTGCGGTGATTACAAATATCGGAATGTCGCATATTGAAAATTTAGGTTCTCAGGAAGGCATTTTTAAGGCTAAAATGGAAATTGTAAAAAATTTCACAAAGGATAATACGCTAATCGTCAACGGAGATGATAAATTTCTTTCAACAACAAAGGGGATGGGCGATTATAAGGTTGTTTATTACGGCATTGAAAATCCCGAAAACGACGTTTTTGCAAAGGATATAATAAACAAAGGATTAAAGGGTATAGAATTTACCGCTGTTGTGGACGGCAGGGAATACAGCGTGAATGTAACGCAGCCGGGCAGACATAATGTATATAATGCGCTTGCCGCGATTTGTGTGGGACGCGAATTTAATGTATCTGTAGAGGACAGCATAAAAGGAATTGCTGAGTGTGAATATACATCGCAGCGTCTTGAGGTCGAGGAGTTTAACGGAATGCAGATAATTAACGACTGCTATAATGCTTCTCCGGATTCTATAAGAGCCGCATTGGGTGTTCTCAAGCTTGCAACAATGCCGAGAAAGATAGCAATTCTCGGAGATGTGCTGGAAATGGGCGATTATGCGCGTGAAGCGCATTATAATTTGGGGAAGTCGGTTGTGGATAATAAAATTGACCTTTTGATTACAGCCGGAGAAAATGCAGCGTATATTGCAGAGGGCGCGAAGGATAACGGTATGGAAAATGTGGTAATCTTCAGTAAGACTCTTGATATATGCAATTACATAAAGGATATTTTGCATGAGGGTGACGCTGTGCTTATAAAGGCATCGCACGGAATGCATTTTGAAGATATATATAATTCAATTAAGGAGAGTTTATAATGGGAAGTTTAGGAAATCTTGCAGCTACATCGCTGCTGCCGTTTGTGCTTGCGTTTGCAATTACGGCAGTGCTTGGACCCGTGTTTATACCGTGGCTTCATAAACTGAAATTCGGTCAGGAAATCAGAGAGGAAGGGCCTAAGTGGCATCAGAAAAAATCAGGCACTCCGACTATGGGCGGAATTATGTTTATTGTCGGAATAGGTATTTCAGTAATTGTATGCACATTATTTTTTGCCCTGAAGGGAAATCTTAATACAACTACCGGAAAGCTGGCTCTGTTATTCATAATAGCATTAGGATTTGGAATTATCGGATTTATCGATGATTACATAAAGGTAGTAAAAAAGCGTAATCTTGGTCTTACATCAGCGCAGAAGTTTATTTTGCAGCTTGTTTTAACAATAGTATATGTAGCCGCGCTTGCCGCTATGGGCGGACTTAACACATCAGTTTTAATTCCGTTCACATCGTTTGCATGGAATATGCCGATATGGCTTTACATACCGTTTGTAATGTTTATTATGGTTGGTGTGGTAAATGCCGTAAATCTGACGGATGGTCTTGACGGACTCGCGGCAACTGTAACAGTTATAGTGTCTTTATTCTTTGTATTGGCAGCGTGGATTTTTGAAGAAATAGGTGTACGTTATCTTGCAGCCGCAATGATGGGTGCGTTAATCGGATTTCTTATATATAACAAATATCCCGCCAAGGTATTTATGGGTGATACGGGTTCATTGTTCCTTGGCGCGTCCGTAGCGCTCCTTGCGATTGATATGGGACTGCATATTTATCTTATTATTGTAGGATTTATTTACTTTGCAGAAACACTTTCCGTAATACTTCAGACAGCTTATTTCAAATACACAAAGAAAAAGTACGGTGAGGGACGAAGAATTTTCAAAATGTCACCTCTGCATCATCATTTTGAAATGTGTGGCTGGAGCGAGAAGAAAATAGTAGGAGTATTCTCGTCGGTAACGTTTATTTTATGTGCAATAGCATTTGTACTAATATTCGTGCTTAGATAATGTTTAGGAGATTGAGGTGGCAGATATGGCAGCGTCAAATTACGGTACATACAGACAAAAAAGGAGCAATCGGCAGCCGCAGAGAACGAAAACTGCCGTGTCTAATAAGAGCATTTCCACAAAGCTTGCCGGCGAGGTGGATTATACATTTTTGTTCCTTGTAATATTACTTTTGTGTGCAGGACTGGTAATGCTGCTTTCGGCATCAGCGCCGGCGGCAAATACAACATACGGTGATTCATATTATTTCTTTAAAAAGCAGGTTGTCGGAGCAATACTGGGAATTATAGGAATGTGGGTAATTTCAAGAATTAACTATGAGAGATATAAGAAGTATATTCCTAAATTTATGCTTGTTTGTATAATACTGCTGGTACTTGTGCTGATTCCCGGAATAGGTGTAAAGGTAAACGGTTCAAGAAGATGGATAGCTACGCCGGGTATTCAGATTCAGCCGTCGGAATTTATGAAGCCTACTATTGCTATGTATTTTGCGCTTTTAATTGAACAGGGAAAATATGACCTGAAAAGCTGGAAGGGTAATCTCCCGTTTTTGGGTGTAATACTTATAGTAGTGGCACTGATGATGTGTGAAACACATCTTAGCGGCTCGATTGTTATAGCGGGTGTTGCCGTTGTGGTAATGATAGCGGGAGGAACACCGGTAAAGCCTATGATTGTGGGAGCGTTGATATTGCTGCCTATAGGTATTTTGGGTGTTTATATGTTCAGTCCGGTAAGATGGAACAGAATTATGAGCTTTCTTCACCCGTTTGACGATATGCAGAATACCGGTTATCAGGTTGCGCAAGGACTTTACGCCATAGGCTCAGGCGGCGTTTTCGGATTGGGATTAGGTCAGAGTGTTCAGAAATATTCCTATCTGCCGGAGCCTTATAATGATTTCATTTTTGCGATTGTATGTGAAGAGCTTGGTCTTGTCGGAGCAACGGTAGTAATATTGCTGTTTGTTGCACTGATTTTAAGAATTATAAAAATTGCAATAAATGCGCCTGATGTATACAGCTCACTTACAGCTGTCGGAATTGCGGCGCAGATTGCCATACAGACTACGCTGAATATTGCAGTTGCGACATCGACTGTTCCCAACACAGGTGTTGCGTTGCCGTTTTTCAGCTATGGCGGTACCGCTATTTTAACACTTTTGCTGGAGATGGGTATACTTCTCAATATATCCCGATATGAAAAGGTAAAAGATTAAATTTGTTTGGAAATGTCGGACTGTTTGGTGAAAGGAGTTAGTGAATATAAAAATGAAGGTTATTTTTGCAGGCGGAGGCACCGGCGGACATATAAATCCGGCAATATCCATTGCTGATTATGCCCGTGACCATGATGAGGATTTTGAAGCTGTATTTATCGGTACGCGAGGCGGAATGGAAACAAAGCTTGTCCCGAGAGCGGGATATAAGCTTAAATTTATAGATATTCAGGGCTTCGACAGAAAACATATTTTAAACAATGTTGAAACTGTCCGTAAACTGCTTAAAGCAAATCATGAATGTAAGAAGATAATAAAGGAATTTAAGCCTGACTGTATTGTATGCACGGGCGGATATGTAAGCGGACCTGTTGCGATAGCGTCAAAAAAGGCAGGTGTACCATCGCTTATTCATGAGCAGAACGTTTATCCGGGACTTACCGTAAGAGGTGCGGAAAAATATGTGACATATCTTGCGCTGAGCTTTGAGGAAACCGTAAAGCATATGAAGGATAAATCAAAGTGTGTAGTAACGGGAAATCCAATCAGGGGAGAAATTTTAACTGCCAATTATATGAAATCGCGTGAAAGGCTCGGAATAAAGAAACCGTTTGTTCTTATATTCGGAGGAAGTCTTGGCGCTGACAAAATTAATGATACGGTTATAGGTATGCTAAAGCGTGTTATAAGTGAAGGAAGAATAGAATTGCTTTTCGGCACGGGCGACAGAAATTACGATAAGGTAATTAAGAGTATAAGTGAAGCCGGAATTAAGCTTAATAATGATGTAAGAGTAGTGTCGTATATTGATAATATGGCGGACTGTATGGCGGCGGCTGACCTTGTTGTGGCGCGTTCGGGAGCAATTACTGTAAGCGAGCTTGCAGCTTTGAATAAACCGTCCATTCTTATTCCGTCACCGAATGTTGTACGAAATCATCAGGAACAGAATGCGCGTGAGTTTGAAAATAACGGAGCGGCGGCGGTTATTCTTGAAAGTGAGCTTACAAGTGATGTGCTTTATAAGAAGATGATGTCAATGGCGGAGGATGAAAAAGCACTTATTAAAATGTCGGAAAACCTGCGTAAGCTTGCTAAAACTGATGCATTGGAAAAAATATATGAATTAATGATAAAAATGTCAGAGCAGAAAGGTAAAACGAAATGAAAATTACAACAGTAAAGGGTACAAATGACTATTTGCCGGAGGAAGTCAAATTAAGAGATTATATACAGACAAAAATCCTTAATACTTATATAGACGGCGGATTTGAGCGTATTATGACACCGGCGGTAGAGGATATAGAAAATCTTGATAAAAGCGACGGCGGCGATAATCTTAACTTGATTTTTAAAATAATGAAGCGCGGTGATAAATTAGCAAAAGCTATTGCTGCAGGAAATGAGCAGGATTTGTGCGATATGGGACTTCGCTATGATTTGACGCTTCCGCTTTCTCGTTATTACGCAAATAACAGAGTAAAGCTGCTTATTCCCGCAAAGTGTATACAAATCGATAAGGTTTACAGAGCGGAGCGTCCTCAGAAGGGAAGATTGCGTGAATTTGTTCAGTGTGACATTGACATAATAGGATCTTCGTCAATTAATTCCGAGATTGAGCTTATATATACAACTGCAAAGGCATTGCTTTCAATAGGTATCTCGGATTTTAAGGTTAAAATCAATGACAGAAGAATATTGAAATCCTTGCTTTTAAATGCCGGTTTTGAAGAGGAACAGCTTGACAGTGTGTGCATAACCTTTGATAAAATGGATAAAATAGGACCTGATGGTATAAAGGCGGAGCTTTTGGAAAAGCAATTTGATAAGACTGCAATCGATAAATTTACAAAAATCATAGAAAATCCGCTTACTCTTGATAATATAAAGGGTATATGTGATGAAGAAGCTGTCGGCAATATAGAAAAAATAGTTTCCGCAGTAAAGGAATTGTCAGATAATAAATATGATATTGTATTTGATATTTCATTGGTAAGAGGTCAGGGTTATTATACAGGAACAGTTTTTGAAATTGTCAGTGATAAGTTTAAAGGCTCTATTGCAGGAGGCGGCAGATATGATAATCTTATCGGAAAATTTACCGGTGAGCAAATTCCTGCCGTAGGATTTTCAATAGGCTTTGAAAGAATTTTTGCGATGCTTTCAGAGGGAGGATATAATATACCTGATTCAAAAAAGAAAATTGCATTATTACACGATTGGGATAATATCGTTGACGCAGTTAAGGATGCGGAGAAATTGCGTGAAAGCTATGATGTTTCTTTATATGAAAAGCCCAAAAAGCTTTCTAAATTTCTTGACAGGTTGAAGGAAAACGGATTTTTTGGATTTTGTTTCGCCGGTGAAACAGATGATATTCGCGAATTGAAATAAATTGGTTTCTTTAAGAATTATTGGTATGATAATCATAAATAATTATATGATGTAAGTGATATAATATCTCCTAAGAGGTGATTATTTATGAGATATAACGGAATTTGTGATTTGGTTGAATCTGATGAGCAGGCAAAGGAATATTTTCATTCCTTATCAAATGATATTCAGCAATCACTTATGGCGAACGGCGCCGGAGTAAATACGCTTGAGGAGTTAAAGAATTTTGCCGAGGTTGTTCGCAGACAGGACTGATAATTTGGATAAAAAAGCAAGGCTTAAGAAAGTCTTGCTTTTTTTATATAATGGGTGTATAATAATTCTTTGAAAAAATGTGTTAGGATGTGAAGAAATGGATTTAGGAATTTTAACAAATCAATTAATACAGCTTTTTCTTGTAATATGTATGGGATATTTGCTGTACAAAATAAACATTTTTAATGTCGAGGTAAATCAGAAATTGACAAAGCTTTTGCTAAATGTTTCTCTGCCGGCGATGATTGTAAGCTCTGTCTTTGAGCAGACTGAACGTCCTCCGGTAAATGAGGTGCTTGTGGTTTTTGCGGTAGCGGTTGCAATGTATATTCTGCTGCCGGTTGTAAGTATATTGCTTGTTAAGCTTATGCGTATACCAAAACAGCAGCAGGGATTGTATATGTTTATGAACACTTTCTCGAATGTAGGATTTATGGGGTTTCCTATCATAAGCGCATTGTATGGGGAAAAGGGAGTTTTTTATGCCGCTATTATAAATATAATATTTAATCTGTCTGTGTTTACTTATGGTGTTATTATGATACATTATGCCAGCGGTGAAAAAGCGGAGCTTAATATAAAAAAGCTTCTTTCACCCGGAATATTGTGCTCGCTGTTTGCAATAGTGGTATATGCGTTTGATATTAGCTTGCCAACGGCTGTGGAAAGCGCGGTAGGAACGCTTGGAGGACTTACAACTCCTCTTGCTATGCTGCTGATAGGCTCAACTCTTGCAACTATGGAAATAAAATCTGTATTTAATGATAAGCGTGTCTATTTGTTTTCTGTGATAAAGCAGCTTGTACTGCCGATTATTTTGTTCTTTGCGGCAAAAATATTTATTCGCAATGAATACATTCTCGGTATAACATATATAATGCTGCTGATGCCGATTGCAAATACAGCGCTGTTGTTTGCTACCGAATACGGACGCGACGAAAAGCTTGCGGCAAAAACTGTTTTTATAACAACGCTTATGTCGCTTATAACAATTCCTTTGGGGATATGGATTTGTATGTGACAGATTAATATTTTGTTGCTGTAAAAATCTTCCGCTTTGAATAATGCGTAGAATTACGATAAAAATAATAGCGGGAGGTTTAAAAATGGAAACAGTAATGGCATTTACACAATTCTTCTTTACAATTGTAATAGGTTTATATTTTTTAACTAAGCTTGTAGGAAGCAAAACAAATTCAAATTTAGGTGATGAATATAAAGCGGAAGCAGAGAAGCTTAATAAGATGCGGCATATAGCTCTTACCGAACCGCTCACAGAGAGGGCGCGTCCTTCGGATATGTCTGAAATAGTTGGTCAGGAGGATGGGATAAGAGTATTAAAGGCGGCATTATGCGGTAAAAATCCGCAGCATATTTTAATTTACGGTCCGCCGGGAGTAGGAAAAACAGCCGCTGCGCGCATTGCTTTGGAGGAGGCTAAGAAAAGCGAGGGAACTCCGTTTCGGCGTGACGCGAAATTTGTTGAGGCAGACGCAACCATAATGCGTTTTGATGAACGGAGTATAGCTGATCCGCTTATTGGATCTGTTCATGACCCTATTTATCAAGGCGCGGGAGAGTTTGGCAGTAGGGGGGTACCGCAGCCCAAATGGGGCGCTGTTTCAAAGGCGCATGGCGGCGTTTTGTTTATAGATGAGATTGGCGAGCTTCATCCTACGCAGATGAACAAGCTGCTAAAGGTTCTTGAGGATGGCAAGGTAATGCTTGAAAGCGCTTATTATAGCAGCAGTAATAAAAATATACCTGTATATATACATGATATTTTCAGCAACGGAATACCTGCCGATTTTCGTCTTATAGGCGCTACAACGCGCAAGCCTGAGGAAATTCCTCCGGCAGTGCGTTCGAGATGCGTTGAGGTATATTTTAATCCGTTATCTTCGGGTGATATAGAGAAAATAATTGAAAACGCAGAGGATAAATTTGATATTGTGCTTGAGGACGGTGTTGTGAAGCTTATATCAAAATATGCGAAAAACGGCAGAGATGCGATAAAGATTTTACAGCTTTTAAGCAATGTGACTGCGCTTGAGGAAAGACGAAATATTACTGTTAAAGATGCCGAGTGGGCTATAAAGGCAGGAAGATATTCGGAAAATTCCGTAGATGACGGAAAAATAATAGATATCTCCTTTGTAAAGCCAAATATATAACTGAATGCTCCGTGTCTGTTTGGAAAGGCAGTTTCGATTGACTTTAAGATAAAGTTCAATTAGGAATATAAAAAATGTGAGGTGTGCATAAGATGCCGTTTGATTTTGCGGTACTTGACTTTATTCGTGATAATATATCAAATCCGTTTTTTGATTTTATAATGCCTAAGATAACCTATTTAGGAAGCGGAGGCATTATATGGATAATTACTGCTGTAGTTATGCTGATTATTAAAAAATACAGAAGGACAGGGTTAAAAATTGCGTGTGCGCTGCTGTTGTCTTTGATTATCTGTAATATTTTACTTAAGCCGACAGTAGCACGGATACGACCGTTTGATATCAATACGGCAATTGAATTGATAATATCTAAACCTACAGATTATTCGTTCCCATCGGGGCATACTACGGCATCGTTTGCCGCGGCGATGGTGCTGGTTTTATCAGAAAGCAAACGAATATGGATTCCTGCGGTGATAATTGCAATATTAATATCTTTTTCGAGGTTATATTTGTATGTGCATTTTCCGACAGATGTATTGTGCGGCATGGTATTGGGAACAGTGCTTGCATATTTATCATCAAGGCTTATAGATATGATATTTAAGAAGAAAATGAAAAAATCCGGCATATAGTCGGATTTATTGTTATTATGTCAGGTGCGTTTGCAAAGTGAACAGAAAATAACCGCCAAAATTTATACTTTGGCGGTTGTTGATTTATATGAGTACATTTAATTTTCAAAATATTTTCTGTCAAGGCTGCGGTATTGTATAGCCTCGGCAATGTGATTTACTTTTATGCGTTCCTCACCTTCAAGGTCGGCGATTGTTCGCGCAACCTTTAAAATTCGGCTGTGTGCTCTGGCGCTAAGTCCCAAATTATCGAAGGCTGCCTTTAATATAGCATTTTCCTCATCACCGAGCGGACAGAACTTCTGGAGCAGTCCGGCGGAAAGCTGTGAATTGGAGTATATATTAAGACCTTTATATCTTTCAAGCTGAACAGCTCGTGTTCTGTTGACACGTTTTTTTATATCTTCACTCTTTTCACCGCTGTTGATAGAGCTTAAATCGTCATAATCAACGCTTGCGACTTCAACCTGTATATCAATTCTGTCAAGCAGCGGACCGGAAATTTTACTTCTGTAGCGGTTAATGCTTGCAGGAGAGCAGGTACATTCACGGCGGCTATCACCAAGATAACCGCATTTACAAGGATTCATACTGGCGACAAGCATAATGTTACACGGATATGTAAGAGTTGCATTTACGCGTGAAATTGTTACTTCTCCGTCCTCAAGCGGCTGACGCAGTATTTCAAGTACGTCGCTGCGGAATTCGGGCAATTCATCAAGAAAGAGTATGCCGTTATGCGCAAGAGAAAGCTCGCCTGGCTTTGGCATACTGCCGCCGCCGGAAAGACCGGCTGCTGATATTGTGTGATGCGGATTGCGGAAAGGACGGTTCATTATAAGCGGCATATGCTTTGGCAATGCTCCGGCAATAGAATGAATTTTTGTAACCTCGAGTGACTCATCAAAAGTAAGGTCGGGGAGAATGCCCGGCATACGCTGAGCAAGCATGGTTTTTCCTGTTCCGGGACTGCCGATTAGAAGTATATTATGATTTCCTGCCGCGGCAATTTCAAGAGCGCGCTTGACGTTTTCCTGTCCTTTAACATCACAGAAATCGAGAATGGAAGAAGAACTATTTTTAAAATAATTTTCCAAATCAACCTTGTGAGGCTTGATAGGAGATATGCCGTGTAAATGATCGGCAAGTTCTTTTAAGGAGCCTACAGGATATATTTCAACATCATCAATAACCGCAGCTTCGTTTGCGTTATCTTTTGGTACAAAAAACTTTTTGTATCCCTGCTTGTATGAGGAAATAACCATAGGAAGTATGCCTGAAACACTGCATACTGTGCCGTCAAGAGAAAGCTCGCCTATAAACATGGTAATGTCATTGTCGGGAACTGACAGCTGTTCGGTTGCGTTTAAAATAGATATTGTTATAGGCAGATCATAGCCCGAGCCTTCTTTACGCTGCGACGCGGGCGCGAGATTAATGATTATACGTTTAGCAGGGAAGTTGAAGCCGGTATTTTTAATAGCCGCACGAACACGTTCTTTTGCTTCTCGTACAGCGGCATCCGGCAGACCGACAATTTCAAAAGTAGGCATACCGTTTGAAATATCGGTTTCTACCAATACAGGGAAACCGTCTATTCCCATAAGCCCACAGGAATTAATTCTTGATAGCATTATGTCACCTCTTTATATTTTTTTTGAATACCATAAGCTTCATGGAAATAAACGTTATCGGAGTGCCGAGGATTGCGGCAGTGATGTATGCAACAGTGGAATTCCAATGAAGTGTGGTAAAAAGAAACACCATTAAATACTGAAACAAAAAATTCGGGATATAGCTTATCGGGAATTTTATAAACTTTTGCCATGTTGGCTTTTGACAAAAGGTATATTTTGAATTCAGAAAAAATGATAGTATAATACTTGCAATATATCCTATAATAAAATTAGTGCGGAATTTTTCTGCAAATATACGAATAGAGTGAGTGGGAATAAATAAGAAATTTTTTGTAATATCAAGAATAGTTGCAATTACAGCGGCAGATATTGTATTAATAATACCTATTCCCATAAAGGTGATAAACTGAACAGTAAGGAAAGGACGAAGCAGACGCAGTACTTTTGCAGAAAGTCTGTAAGAAAGCCATACTCGAAGGTTCGATAAAAACTTGTCCAAGTTAATGCACCTCCACATTAAAATACAAATTTATTATACTATATTATAAAAGAAAAAACAATAGCAAATAGTAAAAAATAAAAAATGCAGATTTTAAATATTTTTTTGTCTAAAGGGTTGACAAATCAGTATTAATATGATATAGTATATAAGCACTCAGTTGAGTGATATA
>JALEPO010000165.1 GCA_022768695.1 Clostridia bacterium | reverse complement strand
GAAAAGATTTTCGGTCCCACAAAGGACTGGGAATGTCACTGCGGTAAGTATAAAAAAATCAGATTTAAGGGTAAGGTTTGTGAGCGATGCGGCGTTGAAGTAACAAAATCAAAGGTACGTCGTGAGAGAATGGGTCATATTGACCTTGCAACTCCGGTTTCACATATATGGTATTTCAAGGGTGTTCCGTCATCAATGGGTCTTATTCTTGATTTATCACCAAGACAGCTCGAAAAGGTACTTTACTTTGCAGCATATATAGTAACCGATCCCGGACGTTCAAATCTGATGCAAAATCAGATTTTGTCGGAAAGAGAATATCGTGAAGCTTATGAAAAGTACGGTGATACTTTCAAAGCAGGCATGGGTGCGGAATCAATTAAGATTTTGCTTGAACAAATCGATCTTGAAAAGCTTTCAGCTGAGCTTAAGGAGGAGCTTGAGGCTTCTCAGGGACAGAAGAAAGCAAGAATTATTAAGCGTCTTGAAATTGTTGAGGCATTCAGAATTTCAGGAAACCGTCCTGAATGGATGATTCTTACAGTAGTTCCGGTAATTCCTCCGGAGCTGCGTCCGATGGTACAGCTTGACGGCGGACGTTTCGCTACATCTGACCTTAACGACCTTTACAGACGTGTTATTAACAGAAACAACCGTTTAAAAAGACTTCTTGAGCTTGGCGCGCCTGATATTATTATCAGAAACGAAAAGCGTATGCTTCAGGAAGCAGTTGATGCGCTTATAAATAACGGACGCCGCGGAAGAACAGTTACAGGCCCCGGCAACAGACCGCTTAAGTCACTTTCAGATATGCTTAAGGGTAAGCAGGGACGTTTCCGTCAAAATCTTTTGGGTAAGCGTGTTGACTATTCGGGACGAAGCGTTATTGTTGTAGGTCCTGAAATGAAGATTTATCAGTGCGGTCTGCCTAAGGAAATGGCTATTGAGCTGTTCAAGCCTTTTGTAATGAAGGAGCTTGTTGCAAGAGGTCTTGCTCATAACATAAAGAGCGCAAAGAGAATGGTTGAGAGAACAAAGCCGGAGGTTTGGGACGTTCTTGAGGATGTTATCAAGGAGCATCCGGTACTTTTGAACCGTGCGCCTACTCTTCACAGACTTGGTATTCAGGCATTTGAGCCAAGACTTGTTGAAGGACGTGCTCTAAAGCTTCATCCGCTTGTATGTACTGCCTACAATGCCGACTTTGACGGCGACCAGATGGCTGTCCATGTACCGTTGTCACCGGAGGCACAGGCAGAAGCAAGATTTCTGATGCTATCTGCCAACAACCTGTTAAAGCCTCAGGACGGACATCCTGTAACAGTTCCTACACAGGATATGATTCTTGGTTCCTATTATCTGACTCTTCAGAAGGAGCATTATGACAGAATTATTGATACTGTTCTTACAAATGAAGCAAAGCTTGACCTTTTAAAGGAAAGACTTGCCTCAATGGATGAAGAAGAAAATTTAGTAATCTATAATGAAGATGAACCTATAAAGAGCTTTACAGATATATCTGAAGCACTTAAATATGTAAGAGAGCTTCCCGAGGTTGCTATGAATGAAACGGAAATTCACGGTAACCCGATTACTATTGTAATGCCGGAAAAAACTCTTAAGATTTCACTTAAAAAATTAATTTCAGAACTTAAGGCTCTTGTAATAAAAAAATATATATCATTTGATGAAGCTATTCTTGCTTATGAAAATAAGGAGGTTACACTTCACGAAAGAATTAAGGTTGAAGTTACAAAGGAGCTTAACGGCAAAACAGTTTCAAAGCTTGTTGACGCTACGGTAGGACGTATTATCTTCAATAACAACATTCCTCAAAATCTTGGATATGTTGACAGAAGCGTTAATCCGTTTGATCTTGAGGTTGACTTTATCGTTGGTAAAAAACAGCTTGGAAAAATTATTGACCGCTGTATAAGAGTTTACGGTACATCGGAAACTGCTGAGGTTCTTGACCTTATTAAGGCAACAGGTTATAAGTATTCAACAAAGGGCGCTATTACGGTTGCCGTTTCGGATATTCATGTTCCTGAAAAGAAAAAGGAAATTCTTGCACAGGCCGAAAAGGACGTTGAAGATATTATCCAAAAGTATCGTTTTGGTTTGCTTACAAATGAAGAGCGTTATCAGCAGGTTATTAAAATTTGGGCTAAGGCTTCATCAGACGTTACAGACGCCATGATGGCTCACCTTGGTGAATTTAATCCGATATTCATGATGGCTGATTCAGGTGCTCGAGGCAGTGTCAACCAGATTCGTCAGCTTGCGGCTATGCGTGGTCTTATGGCGGATACACAGGGTAGAACAGTCGAAATTCCTATTCGTGCTAACTTCCGTGAAGGTCTTAATGTACTTGAGTATTTTATTTCTTCACACGGTGCGCGTAAAGGTCTTACAGATACGGCTCTTAGAACTGCCGACTCAGGTTATCTGACACGTCGTCTTGTTGACGTATCTCAGGATGTTATTGTTCATGAGATAGATTGCGGTACTGACGAGGGCGAATGGGTAACTGAAATCACAGACGGTAAGGAAAGCATTGAGCCGCTGAAGGACAGAATTATAGGACGTACTGCAATGGAAGACATTCTTCATCCTGAAACAGGAGAAATTCTTGCTCCTGCCGGTGAGCTTATAACAGATATTCAGGCTGATAAGATTATTGAAGCAGGTATAAAGAAGGTATATATCAGAAGCGTGCTTACATGTAAGTCAAAGATTGGCGTATGTGCTAAGTGTTATGGTACTAACCTTGCAACGGGTGATCTTGTTAATGTAGGTGAAGCAGTTGGTATTATTGCGGCTCAGTCAATCGGTGAGCCGGGTACACAGCTTACAATGCGTACCTTCCATGCCGGCGGTGTTGCTTCGGGCAGTGATATTACACAGGGTCTTCCTCGTATCGAGGAATTGTTTGAGGCAAGAAAGCCAAAGGGTCTTGCTATAATTTCAGAAATCGGCGGTACTGTTTCAGTAAGCGAATCAAAGCATAAGCGTGAGGTTACAGTAACAAACGACGCAATCGGCGAGGCTAAAACCTATACTATTCCGTATGGTTCAAGTATAAAGGTTCATGACGGTGATGTTATCGAGGCTGGTGATGAGCTTACAGCAGGTTCTGTAAATCCGAATGATATTCTTCATATCAAGGGTCCTCATGCCGTGCAGGTATATATTACTCGTGAAGTTCAGAGAACATACCGTATGCAGGGTGTTGACATCAACGATAAGCACGTTGAGATTATTACACGTCAGATGCTGCGTAAGGTTCGTGTTGAGGATGCGGGTGATACAGATTTGCTTATTGGCGCTCTTGTAGATATATTTGAGCTTGAGGAGGCTAATAAGCTTCTTGATGAAAAGGCTAAGGAAAATCCGGAATATACTCCGAATTATGCAACACATTCACCGGTGCTTCTTGGTATTACAAAGGCATCGCTTGCAACTGAGTCATTCCTTTCAGCAGCGTCATTCCAGGAAACTACAAAGGTTCTTACAGACGCGGCTATTAAGGGTAAGGTTGACCC
>JALEPO010000149.1 GCA_022768695.1 Clostridia bacterium | reverse complement strand
TCGGAATGTATCCGTTTGCTCTTTATGCTGCAACGGCGTTATCTTCCGTGCTTTCTTTGTAGAAAAGGGGTAATCAGGCGTTATCCGCCTGTTAAAGCATATTTGAAAAATATGCTTTAACAGAATGACAACATAAGTTGTAATAAAGGCGCAAAAACGGCAATGCGCCTTTATTGCAAATAAATATATAGGGGTAGTTTCTATGTCTGAACGCCGTTTTAAACTTATTGGCTTATTTGGGCATTGCAAATTTGTATAGCACTGTTTGAAGCAGCAAACGCTTTTTGCCTGTAAGAGTATGTATCAATTCTTCTATAACTTCCTCCTCATCACGGGAAAGATATACTTTGGTTGATTTAAACTCGTCCACTATGTATACTCCTCCATATCGCCCCATCTTGCTGCTTATAGGTGCAAATCTACTCAAGGCTGTTATATCTCTGCATATGGAATCATCAGAAACAGAAAAGCGTCTTGCAAGTTCAAGCCTTGATATTTGCTTGTGATTCATAAGTATAGAGAGTATTTGCATACGCCTTTCAAATGTTGAAAAGCCCTCATTCATAGATTGCACCTCCTCTCTATAATTCCATTATAGCCCCTATGTACCGCGCTTTCCGAGGTACTTAAAAAAATAATTTCATCTTTTTTTAATTTCATGCTCTAACCTCCGAATTTTTGATATTTGATTTCAAAATACGAGGTCTTATGGATAGCGAATAGGCGGGAGTATCCACGAATATATGATAAAATTACATATATAGGTAAGATAAATTCTTTTATGATAAATTTTGCAGACGAGATTAAAAAAATTCTGGCTGATATAAATATCTGCCGTATAAATATAAAAAAGCGTAGAGCTATATGTCATAAAAACATATATTTCTACGCTTTCTCGGTCAAACTGTCTTAAACAGTCATTTTTCGCACAAAAAAGTAAAATAGCCGAATTTGTCAGCTTGCTTTTTTTGACAAATTCGACTCTTTTATAATACTTATTAAATTGTATGTTTGCTTTCGATTATGTAATTTGTATAGGTATCTTTCGTTTTTCATTTTATTATTACAATAATAAGCCTCCGTGTTTGTCAATCTATAACAGTTTGACAAATCCAGTTCTTTCAAATACCGTGTCATCCGTGTCACTGCCGGCAAAATTACCGACCGTAGTTACATCAAATGTCGGAATCATGCCGTTAACGGTCATACTCTTGTTATTTGTGATAACGGAAATTTTGCGTTTTTCAACGGTGACTGTAATATCTTTTGTTCTTGCTACATAATCGTCATCACCAGTTGCGGAAATATGAATTATAGCATTGCCTGATTTTAGAGTTTTCACTTTAGCTTCTGCGTCTACGCTTACTACATCATCTCCTGTGGTTACAACATAGTGATGATTCCGCGTTTACATGTCGCAACAACTTTTATAGCGGCATACTTTATTAAATTTTTTCATTTTGCCTATTGACTTTATTTAGCAGGTTTCTGTTTATATAATAATCTCAAAACACGGACGAGGGTGAAGTCCGCAACGGACTTCACCCTGCCACCATTGACCGATTATATTTTTACTTGAGTGCCTCATAAAGCGCCGCGTCTGTAAGCTGCTTATATGGCTCTACATAGAAAACATTTACTATACCAAATGTAATTGAGCCAAGGAGATACCAAAGGATAAAGCTTAAATCAAGCACAAACACTCTCCACTTATTACCCTTCATCATAGCCTTGCTCAATGCAAACGCTTCTTTCCTGTCAATATCAGGATTATCCGCAAGAATATACGGAATCATACGGTATTGATATGATTTTACAATACCCGGTATAATGAACAGACAGCTCCAGAGTATTAAGTACAAATCCACAAAAAACAATGTCTTGATGTTTCTCTTATAAGCGCAGCCAAATCCGTGACCGAGGTCTGACACATTTCCTTTGTCATTTACCGCGTTAATCTTGAATCGGTTTATTCCAACAAACAAAGGATTTACTATCAGTACTTTGAGAAGAATTGCAAATACAAGTGCCGCTATAAGTATAAGTAAAACTGACAATAATACTACCTCATCAGCGACGCCCGAAATATTACCCGAAATCATATTCTGCACATATTCCGAATTTACCGCCGAATAGCCTGCTCCACACACACCTCCGCCCATAATTACCGTAACAAGCACAGCTTCCCAGTAGTTACGTTTCAGAGCAGCCTTTCCCTGTTCCTTTAATTCCTTCCTTTTCCACATAATAAGTGTCCTCCTGTAAAATAAATTTGTTTATAATTTAAAACCCCGAAAAGTTTTAATTACATGATTTTTATTCTTCCGTTACTTCCCTGTCGCCTCTGCGGTTTAGTGACGATGTTACATAATTATACAAAAGCTCTGCTGCTTCAGCTCTTGTGACCTTATGCTGCGGCTCAATGAATGTTCCTTCATTATTAATCACATTAAAGCCAGTTCCCCACTGTATTGCAGGAATTGCATACTTTGATATGTCGTCATAATCCTCGAAGGAAAGAATGTTTGTGTC
>JALEPO010000135.1 GCA_022768695.1 Clostridia bacterium | reverse complement strand
TCATAAATATTAAATGTTATCGCTTCGCTATCAATGCCCCCGGCGGAGTTATAACAGGTTGCATAAATTGTATATGTGCCAGCTTCGGAAAAACTTGTTGTATACCAGTCGCTACTTCCTACAGGTAATGTTTGTATTCTTCCCACACCTGTTTTATCAATTCCTAACACAAATGCTGTTGCACCATTGGCATTATAATTAAAGGATATTTCTTCACCGACAGCAGCAAGCGTTTTGTTAGACCATATCCATGCGCCTGTCGGTGGTTCTGTAACTATAACGTCATCTGTATCCACATAATCCATTGGATTTACAGGTGTATTACGCCAATAACTACTATTGCTACCCGTTCTTATCTCAAAATGCAGATGATAACCAGTAGACATTCCGGAACTGCCCACTTGTCCTAATAATTGTCCTTGTTCAACATGCGCACCTGCATATATGTTTGACGGAAAAGAATTCAGTGTCATATGTGCATACTGTGTATATGTTCCATCGCCATGATCTATCATCATACCATTTCCAATCCCATCATTACATGATGTTTTTTGAGAAATATGCTCACAATTATTATAAAATACCATTATCGTTCCACTTTTTGCTGCGTAAACATTTGCAGCAACACCACTTGTCGCAATATCAATACCCCTGTGGTCATTTTGTGTAGTTCCAGTATAGGAACTAGTCATATAATAACCGGGGACGGGCCATATATATCCCATTTTTTTTGCTGCGTTGACAGGAAAACATTGAATAATCATTGTCAATAATAAAAATAAACCCAAAATCCTCTTTTTCAAAAATATCCCTCCAATTGTATAGTCTATAAATAGATTATAGTCTGAATATTGAGCACTGTCAAGATAAAAACTACATTTTATAATAACTATAATTCCATAGGGGAGGGGTATATTGTGGTAACATATGAGCCGTTTTGGGAAACGCTGAAATCGAAAAATATTTCTACCTATACGCTTATAAATAAGCACCATTTAAGCAGCAGTCTGATACACCGGTTAAGACACAATTTGCCCATAAGCACAGTTACCATAAACGACCTGTGCAATATTTTGCAATGTGATATAAGTGAAGTTATAAAATTCATTCCTGATGAAAAATAGACATACAAAAAGCGGCTGAGTCAGCCGCTTATTCATTTTCATTTATCATATGATTTAATCCGGGAATTTCATTTGTCACCGCAAAATCCACACCGTAGGAGAGGAACTTTTTCGCCTCGTCAGCCGTATCAAGCGACCATACTCCGCAGTATATTCCCTGCTCGTGAAGAATGCGCACAACATCCTCCGTCACTACGGGATAATTATACAAAATACCTCTGTTATCAGCAAGCTGCGAAACCTGCTCAAGATAATATGTATAATCTTTGTTTGAATATCCTATCGGCATAAGCGGTATACTGTCATTTCTCGCTCGAATTTCAAGCAAATCCGGCATACCTCCCGTTACAATACAACGATTTTGCAGACCGCTGTTATAAATAGTTTCCAAAAAAGCGTCATAATTTCTGATGCTCTTAATTTCAATAACGGGAACACATCCGTTTATAACACAAATATTAAGATATTCAATCATTGTCGGTATTTTTAAATCCTGATGCTGCTCAATATTAGAGCCTTTGTCTATATTAAAATCCATCAGCTGCGCATATGTATAATCGCTTAACGCACCAACACCGTCTGTAGTACGCTCTAAGGTTTCATCATGCATACACATAAAAACTCCGTCGGCACTTTCAATTATGTCAGTTTCAATACCCCAAAAGCCGCAGCGTCCCGCAAGCTCAAATGCCGGAACGGAATTTTCCGGCGCGCCGTTTGAATAGCCTCTGTGCGCCACAAATTTCTGCGATATATCACCAAAAATCGGTTCGGTACTTATTGCATACACCGGCGCATTGCCGGCGCTTATGCCGTTTTCGCTAAATTGTATATTGTTTTGCAAAAACACGGTGTCGGAAATCATTCCCGCGGCAAAAAATACAACCGCCAGCAGCCATAATATCCTACGCACGCTCCGATGCCCCCAATCATCATACAGCCGTTATTTATTCGGTTCTAAGAATGATAGCCTGCGCGTCACCGTCCCAGTCAACGCTGAAGCCGACTAAATCCGCCAAATCTCTTATTTTAAAATATGTTGAACCGTTTATGTTATATGCGGTAACCTGAGTTTCGTCACCGTCAACATATATCGGCGCTGAATTTTCCTCAACATTAAGCCCCGAGGAATTGTCATCGTCCAATTCTCCGCCTACTACTACATATTTAACTCCTGTTAAAATAGATATAGCGCTCAGACTTTCATCCCACTCAACATTAAATCTTGCCGGAGTAGTTCTTACAAACATTGCAATATCGCGTATTTTATAGTAATTGGAGTTATTTACAGTATAACCTGCCACCTCAACCTCTTTACCGTCTACAAGCAGCTTGGCTGTCGATTTAGACGCGGTAAGATTGTTTACTTTTTCATAACTGTTTACAAATTCCTCTATCTTGGCTCTGTTCGGATAGCCGCTTGTCATAAAGTTATTGCCAAACATATCCGCATACGGGATTGTCGGATACGGACTTACGTCAGACTTATTTATTTTGGTAGCCTTCAGATCGGCGCCGTCAAGCTCAAGCTTATAAAAATTTATAACCGCACTGTAACGCGGGATTTCACGTCCTACAAATATGTATCTGCCCTCTTTGTCATATACGGTTATATCCTCAAGACAGGTGCCTATAATATCGCTCGGCACATTTATAGACTGTATTGAATTGCCTACCATAGTAAAGCCGGCTGAAATTCCTCCGTCAGCGCTGTTTTTTATAACAAATGCCTCCGGAATACCGTTTCGGTCAATATCGGTAAGAACTACGTCTGTATATGAAGGGTCTGTAGACATAACCTTCATCAATCTTGTCACAAATGCCTCACGCCAGCTCTCTGCCGCCAATGTTTTCGGAGCAGTTAATGACAGTGTCATTACAGCTGCTGAAATAACAGAAATTATTTTTTTCATCTTTATTTTCCTTTCTATTAATCAATTTGTAAATTTATTTGACAAATCCCCAATTTTAAAATATACTTGTATTATACTAAATATTTTTTAAATTGTCAAATATATAGAAGAATTTGTCCCAAGGAGGATTTTTCCATGCGATACGGAATACTTTTAAGCAAGGAAATATCCGCTTTAATCTTTCGGTTACGGAAACGAAACTCCGTAAGTAACGTACCGGGTTAAATCCTAAAATGCTTCATATATAAAAGGAGAATACAATGGTTTTTTCAAGCCTGATATTTATATGTATATTTCTGCCGGCAATGCTGGTTACATATAATCTGTCAAAAAATATAACGTATAAAAATATAATACTTGCAGCGGCATCGCTTATCTTTTACGCATGGGGAGAACCCGTATGGGTTATACTGCTCCTTATAAGCGCAATAACCGACTATATACACGGTCTTATTATAGACCGTTTTTATGCTACGCCTATAGCTACTGCCGCTATGATAAGCTCGCTGATAATAAATCTCGGTATGCTCGTAATTTTCAAATATTCCGGATTTTTGGTGGAAAATATAAACAATATCACCGGAATTTCACTCCCTGTTCCTCAATTTGCTCTGCCGGTGGGAATTTCCTTCTACACCTTTCAGACTCTTTCCTATACGATAGATTTATACAGGGGCAAGACTCATGTGCAGAAATCTCCGTTACGTTTTCTCATATATGTTTCAATGTTTCCGCAGCTCGTTGCCGGACCTATCGTCCGCTATGACGATATTGCGCCCTATCTGAAAAACCGACGAGCTACTATGGACGATATGGCATACGGAATAAAACGTTTTACCTCCGGACTTTTAAAAAAGCTTGCGCTTGCAAATGCGGCAGGTGATGTAGCGGGTATGCTTCTTGAGGGAACGCGTCTTACAGTCGCAACCTCTTGGCTTGGAATGCTGATGTTTACATTTCAGATATATTTTGATTTTTCGGGATATTCTGATATGGCAATAGGTCTTGGCCGTATGCTTGGCTTTAAATTTAAAGAGAATTTTGACTACCCGTACATTTCAAAAAACATAACGGAGTTTTGGCGAAGATGGCATATTTCATTAAGCAGCTTCTTCCGCGACTACGTCTATATTCCCCTCGGAGGAAATAGGTACAAGCATATAAGAAATCTGTTTATAGTATGGCTGCTTACCGGATTATGGCATGGCGCAAGCTGGAATTTTATAATCTGGGGACTTTTTTACGGAGTTATATTATTCATCGAAAAAACACTTTTTAACCGCAAGCTGCTTAGAATCCCCTCGCCCTTCTGCCACATATACACAATGGTACTGGTAATGCTTGGCTGGGCAATCTTCTACTTTACGGATATAAACGCGCTTGCAGTCTTTATAAAAGGTGCCTTTGGAATAGGAAGTCAGCTTTATGACCTCACCTCCGTTTCAGCTATATGCACCAACCTATGGCTTATTATTATATGCGTAATAGGAATTACCCCTGTGCCTACTGTAATATACACTCATTTATGCAAGCAGCACAAAAAATTTGCAGCGGTTACAGAGCCGGTTCTTGTAGGCTTGGGACTTCTTCTATGCTTTATTCTGCTTGTGGGACAGACATACAATCCGTTTTTATACTTTAGATTTTAGAGGTGAAATGCATGAAAAACAAAATCATAATATCGGTTTTTGTACTGATGCTTTCAATTTTTGTGATTATTCTTATTTGTCCTGCGGATAACAAAAGTGCCGTTGAGGAAAACCGTACTCTTGCAACCATGCCTCCGCTGACGAAAGATTCGTTGCTTTCCGGAGAATTTGAGCAGGGATTTGAAAGCTTTATTGATGATAATCTCGGCTTCCGTTCATTTTTCACGTCATTGAACGAGCTGCTAAGCTCCGTAAAAGGAATAAGAACCCCCGCCGGCAGACTGGTATATACAGATACCGATATAGGTACAGGCACTACTCAAAAATCAAGCCTGTTAATAGTAAATAAAACTATATTTGAGCTGTTTGTTAAAAATACAGCGCATGAGGAGGAATATATAGAAGCCGTAAACAGATACGCAAAATATCTTGACAGCAATATAAATCTTTACGCGGCTCTTATACCTACTCAGTTGGAATTTCAGGAGCCTATATATGCAAATATGCAGGACAGTCAAAAGGAAACAATCGATTATATATACAATCAATTCGACAGCCGAATTAAAACGGTTGATATGTACTCAAAGCTGCAGCAGCACAGCAGTGAATACATATATTTCCGCTCGGATCATCACTGGACTCCGCTCGGAGCATATTACGGATATACCGCATTTTCAGAAGCCTCCGGCATCGCTCCGGCAGACAAATCAAAATTTGAAAAAAATACAATACCGAATTTTCTCGGATATTTATACAGACAAGCCGCCGCACCGGAAATTGCAAATGAGCCTGACACTATAGAATGGTACAATACCGACAAGGCCAATCAGGTTGAGCTTTCAATGCAAGGCTTTAAAAACGGAGAAGTTATCCCCTACACCAGTCCCCTGTTTGATAAAACCAAGGCAAGCTATAATTTCTTTTTAAGCGGCGACCATCCGCTTGCAGAGCTTGTAAATCCAAACTCCTCGACAGATAAAACCATTGTTATAATCCGCGATTCCTACGCGAACGCGTTTACACCTTGGATTATTAACAATTACCGCACTGTTGTTCTTGTCGACCCGCGAACATACAAAGCAGATTTTAGGGAGGTTGTTGACAAATATCAGCCTGATGACGTGCTTATTATGAATTATATTTTCACAACAACCTTCGAGGATTACTGCACTATGTTAAGGGATTTATATTTCGCTCCCTGATATGTGTCACGCTTTACCATGAGCTTGTCTATTTCATTAAGCACAACAAATTTTTTAAGACTCCACAAAGGACCTATAAGAGTATCGCGGCCGCCGTCACCGGTAAGACGCTGTATAACCGTTTCCTCCGGAAACACCTCAAGCTGCCGCACAATTATATCGACATATTCTTCGAGAGTCAGAAGTCTAAAATCGCCGTTTTCATATTGATCGGCGATTTTTGTATTTTTTAGTATATGCAAAAGATGCAGTTTTACACAATGCGGCTTCAGAGCGGCTACCGCTTTTGCGCTTTCCACCATCATTCCCGCCGTTTCTCCCGGCAGTCCGTCAATAAGATGCACACATACGTTTATTCCTCTTGAGCTAAGCTTTTCATATCCCTCAAGAAATTCCGCATATGTATGACATCGGTTAATTTTATTGCCTGTTTCATCAAATATAGTCTGTAAGCCCAGCTCTACTATTAAATATGTTCTCATATTCAGCTCTTCAAGATATTCCAGCACATCCTCCTCAAGACAGTCCGCCCTTGTAGCGATGCTTATGCCTACAACGCCCTCTTGATTGAGTACAGGCTCAAATCTTTCACGCAATACATATGCCGGAGCATATGTATTGGTATGCGCCTGAAAATATGGTATATATTTTGCGCTGCTCCACTTAAGATGCATCCTTGCTTTTACTTCTTCAAACTGAGTTAATATGCTGTGCGCAGGATCTCCGGCAAAATCTCCGCTGCCGCTTCCCGAACAATAGGTGCATCCGCCCCTGCCGCGTGTTCCGTCAATATTAGGGCAGGTAAATCCGGCATTTAGCGCAACCTTAAAAACCTTCTCCCCAAATTTCTGCTGCAAGTGGTAATTCCATGTATGATACCGCTTATTATCTAATGAATATTTGAACTTATTCTCCATAAAATCAGAATATCCTCTCTCATATTTTCAAAACAGATTATACCACATTATTATAACTAAAAGCAAGCTGTTTTCCTCTATTGGGCTGTAATACCAAACAAAGCAAAAATGACCTGCGCTTATGACAGGTCATTTTTCGGGGTTCTGAAAAATAAGCTTATTTCTTTAAGCGGAATGAATTACAATCTGTACATTCCACCATTGTAGGATTAGCCTCATGGGTACCTACCTGAATACTTGAAAGTGAGCAGTAATCTTCTGTCGAGCAATGATTTTCACACTGTGTTACAGAACATTTAATACTCTTATTTGCGTTACCGCTGCATTCTGCCATTTTTTTATACCTCCGTAATATTTTTATGTGCCGAACAGAAAACTTGTCCGACATAAGCTTTCTCATTCTAAAGAGAATTTCATCAAAAGCTTTTACCTTTTCGGTACAAAACTATTATCTGCATTGTGAAAATATATATTCATGAAATTTTTTCCTTTTTTTAAACCTCCTGCAATCTGACCGCCGCAACAGTCATATCATCCGTAACTGCATTATGAGCTTTTTTTATCGCCGTATCAAGTATATCCTGCGCCATATCATCCATAGTTTCATACGGTGTTCGTATCTGCTTTTTAAGCCATTCCGTGCGCACTGCGCCGTATCCCGCCTCTGATATTCCGTCCGACATCATCATAATTATATCTCCGTCACCCAGCTTCTTTGTCTGACACTGAATTTTCACTTCGGGCAGCATTCCCACCGGCAGCGATACTGAATAAACAGTTTCAACACTGCCGTTTTTATATATAAAGCTTTCTGCGCCGCCTATTTTATAAAATTCCGTCACCCCCGAAATCAAATCAATACACATCAAATCAACGGTTGAAAAGCACTCATAATCAAGCTTAAGACACAATGCTGAATTTATCATGTTTATTGAAGTTTTAATACCAAAGCCGGATTGCAGAAATTCCCTTAAAAGCTTAAGCGTTACATGGCTTTCCATCATCGCTTCCTTACCGCTTCCCATTCCGTCCGACAAGATAACATAAAATTTATAATCCTCCGTCGCAAATGCGGTTATGCTATCGCCTGATATTTCACTGTCATCTCTCGATAAGCGTCTTACACCAATATCAACTGTAAAACGAGGTCTTGACACAAACTTCAGTCCGCCGTTTTTTAATGAGCTGTCAAATCCCATCGGTGTTTCCGTAACCTCGGAAAGAGCTGCCGCAACAGCATCTGTATCCTTTGGAGAGCTGATATTAAGATATGCCTCCATCTTTCCGTTCTCACCTTCTACGATACTAACCTCAAACACAGTAATGCCAAGCTTGTCCAGCTCATTTACAATATCATTTTCCAAATCCTCACGAAACAAAAATCCCGCCTCAATTTCCTTGGACATTCCATTCATTAAATTGGAAATTTCATGATACTGACGCGCAACCAAATCACGTCCTATTACCGCTTCACCTGTACGAACAATATTCTTTTTATACAGCTCATACACATGATTGAATTCAACAACAAATAATTCCGTCCTTATACAGCATTCTCTGAAGCTCCTCGGCACAGAACCGATTGTAAGAATACCCTTTGTTTCTATGGTGTCCAAAAGAAGCATTATATTTCTGTACGTTTTGGCAAAATCCGACTGCCAGCATTTCTGCGCCATACTGCAGCCTTCACATACTCTGTCTGCCACCTCGTCAAATAATGTGCCTATCTCCTTATTATAAAGCTTCAGACGTTTTTCCGACGCTGATGAAAAGCATTCCTCCAGACTTTTAAACGCATTGGCGGAACGTTCAAGCTGCATAGCCAAATATTCCTTAACCCTTACATCAACTCCGACCTTTTCAAGGCTGAGCGATTTTGAAAAAAATGCTCCTATTTTATTATGCACACCTTTAGGTGTTATCACAAACGCTGCGACGCCTATCGTAATATCCTGAACAGACACAGGCAGCGCAGCTGTACTCTGAGTATATAAAAGAGTAACCGCAGCGCCTCCCAAAAATCCTATTGCCACGCCAAATTTGCCAAAGCTTTTAAGCAAATTTCCAAACAGGGCGCTAATACCATATATCCCCATCGTTATAAGTGAATCCACGCTTGACATATCCGTTATAAACCCAATGCAAAGTCCACCGCTCCCCGCTGATGCAAGCGAGGTATGCATTGCAAGACACATTACTGCATATACTGCAACTATATGCGCAAGACTTATGTTAAGCGGAAAAACAATTCCGCTCATGCCGGTTATGAAAACGCCTGTACAGACAGCAATACTTATAAGCTCGTCCTGTGACGCATGATTTCTGTGCTTTGAATCCTCCGCCAGCCCCTTCGCTTTCTGAAAAATAATATACATTATTGCGGAAACTATACTTTCCATAAACAGCATCAATATATCGTACATTCCGACGAAGCTATATGTAAGCACTGCCAGTCCGCCTACAAAAACAGATATACCGCACGCGACCGACTCCACTATTCTTTTATTCCACTTAAATGATGGATTTATACGCGTAAATATCCAGAAAAGCAGCACGGCAATAAGATATTTTACAAGTCCTATTCCCACGCCGGTGGTCATCAATCCGATACACATGACTGTAATTCCAAGATATGCTACGCTCTTATCAAAACACGCCGCAAACATCGCAGCGCCAAACGGATATGTTCCAAAAACAGCGGCACGGCTTGCAAGCAGCAGCAATACGCTTACAGAAAAATCACGCAATACAGGAGTCCGCAAAATCTCTGTGTTTTTAACAATATTCGGTTCACTCATTTAATATAACCCTCCCATTTACAGGAATATTTTACCATATGGTATGCGTATTTTTTGTCAAATTCTCTTGTCGTTTTTTGAAAATGTTTCGACAACATTTTTTGACAATCCGCCGATATTGTGTTATACTGTTACTATCTTTATGAAGGGAATGAAGCATATGAAAAAAATTCTTATTTTTTCCGATACGCACGGCTATATAGACAGCTGCATAAATATTATAAGCTCTGCCGATATGGTAAGCGCTGTTATACACGCGGGCGACTGCGCAGATGATGCCGATGACCTGATTTCTATTTTTCCGCATATCCCCATTTATCATGTTAAGGGCAATAATGACTTTTACACCGGCGCTCCTTCAAAGCTTATGCTTGAAATCGGCGGTAAAAATATATTTGTTACGCACGGACACGAGTACCGGGTTAAATATGAATCGGATTACAGAACTCTTGCCCAAAAAGCATTGGATGCCGACGCTGACCTTGCAATATTCGGACATACTCACATTCCTTATACCGGATACATTAAAAATCTTACACTGCTTAATCCCGGCAGCATACGTTTTTCACGCACATATGCAATAGCTGAGATTGACGGCACTACTCTGAAAACAAAAATACTGGATGTGTAACTTGAGATACTCAAAAAAATAAATTTTAAAGTGAAGTCTAAGACTATCTGACAGTCTCAGACTTTTTTTATTTGATAGTAACCTACGGAAGCTTGAATAATGCGGCTTTGTTTCTTATGAACACGTCAGGTCTGAATTTTCTTTGTGCATATTTAACAGCTTTTACTCAAATATCTTAAATTTGCAAATATATGTGACATTTTAATTTAAAATCGGCATATTCTCTTGAAAAATACGTCACGCATTTTGTCACTTAAAATAACATAATGTCGTATTCGTAGATGTTTTGCAGAAGCTATTGCAATTAACTTTTTAAATGATTATAATAAACTTACCCTTTGAGTTATTTATTAATTTTAAATTGGGGAAGCAGGGGCGGGACCTTAATTACAGGTTTCGTCCCTGTGCTTTTTGCGAGTAATTTTTTAAGAATAAATTTCCTATTGCTTCAAATACCGGCAGTCAGGCGGTTGATGTGTGAAAATCTTTTTTATTTTTTCACTTGTTATTAAACTGAAAATGTTGTATAATAAGCTATATACTTTATTTATTGAGGAGAAAAAATTATGTATATAAAAGATATATTCAGCAGTAAAAAACCCGTATTATCGTTCGAGGTATTTCCTCCGAAGCAGGAAAATAACATAGACACTGTAACAAATGCCATAGTTCAGATGTCCAAGCTTCCTATTGACTATATGAGCGTTACATATGGCGCAGGAGGCTCAACATCGAAAAAAACAGCGGAAATAGCGTCATATATGGAGAATACCTTAAATCTTACCGCACTCGCACATTTAACCTGCGTGTCACTCACCCGTGAGCAGGTTAAGGAAACGCTTTCTGATTTACAGGAAAAAGGCATTAAAAATATATTGGCATTAAGAGGCGATACACCACAGGACAAATCACTTCTTAAAACCGATTATAAATACGCTTCCGAGCTTGTCCGTGAAATTAAGGATTTCGGAGGCTTCTGTGTAGGCGGTGCCTGCTATCCCGAGTGTCATCCCGATTCGTCAAGTCTTGACGCGGATATTGAAAATCTGAAGGTCAAGGTTGATGAAGGCTGTGATTTTCTTGTTACGCAAATGTTTTTTGATAATGACGCATTTTACCGTTTCCGTGACAAAGCCGCAAAAAAAGGTATAGATAAGCCGTTTACCGCCGGAATTATGCCTCTTACAAATATAGGTCAAATTCAGAGAATGTGTATCCTCTCAGGCGGCGCTTCAATGCCGTCAAAGTTTACACGCATGATTTCAAAATTTGAAAATAATCCGGAAGCATTAAAGCAAGCCGGAATTGCTTATGCGGTTGACCAAATCATAGACTTATTGTCAAATGATACAGACGGTATTCATCTTTATACAATGAACAGACCCGGAGTAGCAGAAAAAATTGTAAGTGTAATTAATAATTTATTTTAAGAATGAATATGAAAAAGATAGTAAGCTTAACAAGACGCGCAGTAGAAGATTATAATATGATAGAGGACGACGATAAGGTTGCTGTGGGAGTTTCCGGCGGAAAAGACAGCTTAGTGCTGCTTTGCGCCCTTGCGGAGCTTTCTCGCTATTATCCGCACAAATTTAAAGTTATCGCCATCACTCTTGATATGGGATATAAGGCCGATTATTCAAAAATCCAGGAATTGTGCGATAATCTCGGTGTCAAATTTGCAGTAAAATATACAAATATCAAAGAAATTATCTTCGATATTCGCAAGGAATCAAATCCCTGCTCATTATGCGCAAAGATGCGCCGGGGCGCTCTTAATGATTTCGCCAAGGAGCTTGGCTGCAATAAAATAGCGCTTGGTCACCATAACGACGATGTTTTGGAAACATTTTTCCTCAGTCTTATACACGAGGGCAGAATAAGCTGCTTCTCACCCGTTACATATCTTAGCCGAGCGGATATTCATCAAATCCGTCCATTGATTTATGTACGAGAACGCGATATAAAGGGTGCTGTAAAAAATCATAATATTCCCGTTGTGAAAAATCTTTGTCCGGCGGACGGTGTTACACAGCGTGAATACATGAAAACGCTTATTCGAAATCTCGAAAAAGAAACCACACCCGGTCTTAGAAAACGACTGTTTACAGCAATCCAAAAAAGTGAAATAGACGGTTGGAAAATCGATTAAAAACAAAACCGTGTCAAACGATTATCGTTTGACACGGTTCTTTTTATAATACAGGAAATTGCTCATAAGGTGAGCCGCTTTGCTTGTTCAAAACAAATATTTTCCTATTACCCCAAGCTTGGGAGCGAGGAGTTAATGATTAAAAATCTTTTTTTATCCGTATTTTTAAACACGCTTAAAAATTAATCATCATATTCCTTATTCCATGAATAGAACTTTCTGATGTCAGCGCCCACCTGTTCAAGCTGATGCTCAGCCTTAAGCTGTCTTGTAGCATTGAAGTGAGCTCTGCCGTTCTTGTTTTCAGCAATCCACTTTGAAGCAAATGTACCATCCTGAATTTCCTCAAGAACCTTCTTCATTTCCTTCTTTGTTTCATCTGTAACAAGTCTTTTACCTGTTTCGTAATCACCAAATTCAGCTGTGTCTGAGATTGAATATCTCATTCTTGAGAAGCCGCCCTGATAGATAAGGTCAACAATAAGCTTCATTTCGTGGATACATTCAAAATAAGCGTTTCTTGGGTCATAACCTGCTTCAACAAGTGTTTCAAAACCAGCCTGCATCAAAGCTGTTACGCCGCCGCAAAGAACTGCCTGCTCACCAAACAAATCTGTTTCTGTTTCGCACTGGAATGTTGTTTCAAGAATAGCCGCTCTTGCGCCGCCGATACCTGCACCATAAGCAAGAGCCATATCAAGAGCCTTACCTGTAGCATCCTGATATACAGCAACAAGACAAGGAACACCCTTACCCTCTTCATATTCAGAACGTACTGTATGACCGGGGCCCTTAGGAGCGATCATTGTTACGTCAACGCCTGCCGGAGGAACAATCTGCTTGAAATGAATATTGAAACCATGAGCAAACATAAGCATATTGCCCTCTTCAAGGTTAGGTTCAATACTTTCCTTATAAATATCAGCCTGCTTTTCATCAGGTGTAAGAATCATGATGATATCAGCCTTTTTAGCTGCTTCTGCTGTATCATATACAGGAATACCGTAAGCCTCTGCACGTCTTGCATTCTTTGAACCCGGTCTTAAACCAACAATTACATCAACACCGCTGTCCTTTAGGTTCATCGCATGAGCATGACCCTGCGAACCAAAACCGATAATTGCAACTGTCTTACCCTGAAGTAAGCCTAAGTTACAATCACTTTCATAAAATACCCTTGCATTTTCCAATGTCTTTGCCATTTGAAATTACCTCTTTCCGTTTTTTATATGTTTTTATATTTTATCCGGCACTGCAAGTACCGTTAAAATTCATTTGATTATTTGTCAATCTTTAGTGTATTTGCTCCGCGTTCAAGAGCTGTCATACCTGTGCATGATATTTCTTCTATGCCGTAAGGCTCAACAAGATCTATAAACGCACCTATTTTTCTGTCATGGCCTGTTATCTCAACTGTCAATGTATTTGGCGAAATATCAACAATGTTCGCTCTGAACACGGTAGTTATCTCAATTACCTCGCTTCTTGTTTTAGGAGAAACCTTAACCTTTACAAGCGCAAGACCGCGTTTAACAATCTCATAATTTCTCAAGGTTTTAATTTTGATTACTTCAACAATTTTTGAAAGCTGCTTTGAAACCTGCTCAACAGTCTGAGCGTCACCGTTCACCTCTATCGTTATACGGGAAACAGAATCATCCTGAGTTGTTCCTACTGATAAAGAATGAATGTTAAAGCCTCTGCGTGAGAATAATCCGACTACTCTTGACAGTACACCCGCCTGGTTCTCAACAAGAACCGATAATGTATATCTTTCCATCTTAATTATCCTCCTTCTTCGGCAGTGCCGTTTCATTCAGCGAATCTCCCGTAGGTTCAAACGGATTGACACCTACAACAAGAAGATAAGAGCCCTCTGTATTCATCATTTCATCTATCGCTTCATCAATTTTGCTGTTTTCCGTTACAAAGCCGTTCTTAATTCCATAAGCGTCAGCAAGCTTATTAAAATCGGGACTTCCCTCAATGCTTACAGCCTGATAATTTGATTTATACAGAAGATACTGATGCTCATGCACCATACCAAGACGGTCATTTTTGAATACTACCATTTTAACAGGAATATCCCACTGACACATTGTGCCCATTTCCGGCAAATCCATCTGGAAGCTTCCGTCACCCATAATAGCAATTACCGGTGTATTTTCCGAAGCTACAGACGCACCGATTGCCGCCGGCAGACCATAGCCCATTGTTCCAAATCCGCCTGATGTTATAAGTGAGCGCGGATCCTTAAAGTTAAAATAATTAGCTGACCAAATCTGGTTCTGTCCAACCTCTGTTGAAAGGTAGACATCTGAATTTGTTTTCTTTGAAAGCACCTGCAAGAAATATTTCGGATTAACAAATCCGTTATCCTCGCAGAACGGCTTGTTTGTGAAACGCTCCTTAAGATCATCTGTTTCGCCTGTCCATTCCTTGCTTGCCTTATAATCTCTAACAAGCGGATTAAGCTGGTCAAGAACATCCTTTATATCTCCTACAACAGGAATATACGGCTGAATATTCTTTCCTATTTCAGCCGGGTCAATGTCAATATGAACAAGCTTTTTAGCCTCCTCAAGTCCCTTTGCGTTTGCTACTGAACGGTCGCCGAGTCTTGAACCCATTACAACAAGCAAATCAGAACGGTTCATAATCATGTTGGCGCGTTTTGCACCGTGTGAACCAATCATTCCGTAATAACGCGGATGATCTGAAGGCAGTACGCCTATACCCATCATTGTTGAAATAACAGGAATATCTGTATCCTTGATAAATTTTCTGAATTCATTTACGGCATCTGAAATAACAATACCGCCGCCTGCAAGAATAACAGGCTTTTTAGCTGCCTTAATAGCCTCGGCAACCTTTTTAATCTGTGATTCATTAGCCTTTCCTATAAGCTTATAGCCTCTTATGTTTGCATCAGCTTCATCATCCGGATAATCAAATTCCTGCTTAAGAATATCCATAGGAAAATCAATAAGTACAGGGCCCGGTCTGCCTGTATTGGCAATATGGAAAGCCTCATTTACCACTCTTGGAATATCCATTCCATCCTTAATCAAATAATTATGTTTTGTAAACGGAAGTGTCGCGCCCGTAATATCGACCTCCTGGAAAGCATCCTTTCCTATAAGCTTGGTGCCAACCTGACCTGTAAGAGCAATCATAGGAATTGAGTCCATATACGCAGTTGCAATACCTGTAATAAGATTGGTTGCACCCGGTCCGGAAGTCGCAGTACAAACACCCGCTTTTTTAGTTACTCTCGCATAGCCTGACGCCATATGTGCCGCGCCCTGCTCGTTACGAGTTAAAATATGCTTTATTGAAGAAAAAGACAGCTTGTCTATAATAGGACAGTTGGCAGCTCCGGGATAACCGAATACAACCTTAACGCCGTTTTTTTCCAATGTCTTAACAACCATTTCAGCACCGGTCATTTTCAAAGGTAACTCCTCCTTTTTCGTTTTAGTATTTATAATCAATCACACCTGATATTTTTATAAGTGTATTATCATCATTTTGTAATATAATAAATGATGAGCAAATACCGAAAGCGTATGGCAATCGATAAGATAATTGTGCCTGTTTGAGGCATATTTATATAATAATATATTTTATCAGCGAAATCACTAAATGTCAACTATTTTTCTTTATAATTGTTAGTGTTAGATACATATAGCACTAAATAGGTCTTTTTTTTGTCTGTTTTTGCAGTTAAACAATGTTAGAGCCGGCTAAAAAGTGCCGGTTTTATGCCAAAAACAGCTAATGCTGTATATATAATGCATAAAAACACAAAAAATAGAGATTTTTTCAAAAAAAAATGAAATTTTTTTTGATTTTACTTTACAATTTTAAAAAAAAGGACTATAATATAGTGTGCAGTAATAAAGATGTTAAAATAAATGTATAAGAAAAAGGGGCGTAAAAAATGGAAATCAAAATTACCAGAACAACTAATCCGAAGCAAAAGCCGGCAGATCAGTCAAAGCTTGGCTTCGGTCAGTATTATACAGATCATATGTTCATAATGAACTATGACGAGGGACAGGGCTGGCATGACGCAAGAATTGTACCATACGGTCCGTTTGAAATAGATCCCGCATCTATGGTTCTTCATTATGCGCAGGAAATTTTTGAAGGTCTTAAGGCTTACAGAACATCAGACGGTTCTATTCAGCTTTTCCGCCCGGAAAAGAATATGGCAAGAATGAACGTTTCATGCGATCGTCTTTGTATTCCTAAAATTGATGAGGAATTTGCTATTGAGGCAATTAAAACGCTTGTTAAGGTTGATGAGGACTGGGTTCCGTCACAGGACGGCACATCATTATATATAAGACCGTATATTTTTGCAAATGATGTACATATCGGCGTTCATCCGGCAAAGCACCTTATATTTGCAATAATTCTTTCACCTGTGGGCGCATATTATCCGCAGGGTATCGCACCGGTTAAAATCTATGTTGAGGAAAAATATGTTCGTGCGGTTGTCGGCGGAACAGGCTTTACAAAGGCAGGCGCAAACTACGCTATTTCTCTTAAAGGTCAGGAAGAGGCTGCCGAGCAGGGATATATCCAGACTCTATGGCTTGACGGTGTTGAAAGAAAATACATAGAAGAAGTTGGTTCAATGAATGTATTCTTCAAAATCGACGGCGAAATTGTAACTCCGGCGCTTGTAGGTTCAATCCTGAGCGGTATTACAAGAATGTCAATTATTGAATTATTGCAGTCAAAGGGCTATAAGGTTTCAGAACGCAGAATTTCAATCGATGAACTTGTTGAAGCATTTAAGGCAGGCAAGCTTGAAGAAGCGTGGGGCACAGGCACAGCAGCAGTTATATCACCAATTGGTGAATTAAAATACGGTGACCTTGTAATGCCTGTTAATAACGGCGAAATCGGTGAGGTTTCTCAGATGCTTTACGATACATTGACAGGTATCCAGTGGGGTAAGATTAAGGACGACTTCGGCTGGACAGTTAAAATTGATTAATAAGGCATAAAGCTGTTGGAGTTTTGAAAATAACAAAAAATAAAGGCTGGGCATTTTGCTCAGCCTTTTAACGTGCAGACAAAAAAGGTATTGCAGCTGCAATACCTTTTTTACACTATTATATACGATTAGCAAACACCCTGAGCCATCATAGCGTCAGCAACCTTTAAGAAGCCTGCGATGTTAGCACCTGCAACAAGGTTTGTCTTGCCGCCGATTTCGCAGCCGTATTCCTTAGCTGCTGCAACAGAGTTCTTGTAAATTGTAACCATGATATTGTGAAGCTTTTCATCAACCTCTTCGAATGTCCATGACAATCTCTGTGAGTTCTGGCTCATTTCAAGAGCTGATGTAGCAACGCCGCCTGCGTTTGAAGCCTTACCCGGAGCGAAGTATACGCCGTTCTCCTGTAGGTACTGTGTAGCCTCAAGAGTTGTAGGCATATTAGCGCCCTCTGCAACTACGATACATCCGTTAGCAACAAGCGCCTTAGCGTCGTCGATAAGAAGCTCGTTCTGTGTAGCGCAAGGAAGAGCAACGTCAACCTTAACTGCCTGCCACAGACCTGCACCCTCAACATACTTTGCGTTTGGTCTGTAGTTAAGATAATCCTTAATTCTGCCTCTCTTAACTTCCTTGATTTCCTTAACTGCTGCAAGATCGATACCTTCCTCGTCGATAATGTAACCGTTCGAGTCAGAAACTGTGATTACCTTACCGCCAAGCTGCTGAACCTTCTGGCAAGCGTAAATAGCAACATTACCTGCGCCTGAGATAGCAACTGTCTTACCATTAAAGTCTGTGCCAAGATCCTTAAGCATTTCCTGAGCAGAGTATACAAGACCATAGCCTGTAGCCTCTGTTCTTGTAAGAGAACCGCCCCATGTAAGACCCTTACCTGTAAGAACACCCTCGTAAATGTTCTTAATCTTCTTGTACTGACCGAACATAAATCCGATTTCTCTTGCGCCTGTACCGATGTCACCTGCCGGAACGTCTGTATCAGCGCCGATATGTCTGCAAAGCTCTGTCATGAAGCTCTGGCAGAATGCCATAACCTCTCTGTCCGACTTACCCTTAGGGTCAAAGTCACTGCCGCCCTTACCGCCGCCGATTGGAAGTGTTGTAAGAGCGTTCTTGAAAATCTGCTCGAATCCCAAGAACTTGATAATACCAAGATTAACTGACGGATGAAGTCTTAAACCGCCCTTATAAGGACCGATTGCTGAATTAAACTGTACTCTGAAACCTCTGTTTACCTGTACCTTGCCGTTATCATCAACCCAAGGAACACGGAACATAATCTGTCTTTCCGGCTCTACTATTCTTTCAAGTAAAGCAGCCTTCTCGTATTCTGGATGCTTGTCAAACACCGGTTCAAGTGATGTTAAAACCTCTGTTGCAGCCTGAATAAATTCCGGCTCGCCTGCATTTTTTTCTTTTAACTTTGTTAGTACGTCCTGTGCGTATGACATAGTTAAAAACCTCCTTAAATAATAGATTATAAACATTATTCAGAGTACGTTTATGTATTTTAAATCCGCATACTCTGTTAACATTAAGTAATATTTTATCACTTTTTTCATGAATATGCAATAAAAATTTTCAAAAAAATTGTGATAAAACTCATGATTTTTTTCTTTATTTCCAAAACCCGCACAAATAAGCGGTTGTTAGTTTTGCGTAACTTCTTACATTTTTGTTACATAATATTCATCAAATACAAATAATTATTTACACTACATCAATTTTAAAACTTAGTCTTTTTTATTGAAATTTATTTCATTATAGGTTATAATAAAATATAGCTGACAGAGCAATTAATCTCAAAGGAGAACTCATATATGAACATTAGAGATATTTTAGGAAAAAGAATGCTGTTTTTTGACGGAGCAATGGGAACTATGCTTCAGAAAAACGGCATGAAGGGCGGAGAAATTCCCGAATTTCTTAATATAACAAACGAATCGCTTATATATAAAATACACGAGGAATATTTGCAGGCAGGCGCAGATATTATTACCACAAACACATTTGGTGCAAATCCTCTTAAATCGGACGCTATAGCCACAAGTCTTGATGTTATCATAGCTTCTGCAATCGGCATTGCGCGTAAGGCTGTTAATGCATATTCAACACCCGACAAGCCAAGATTTGTTGCTTTCGATATAGGACCTACCGGAAAGCTGCTGGAGCCTTTAGGCAATCTTTCATTTGATGATTGCTACGACAATTTTGCAAAAGCTGCCGTTATTGCTGAAAAATGCGGCGCTGATCTTGTTATTATCGAAACAATGTCCGATACGCTCGAAGCTAAAGCGGCGGTGCTGGCTGTTAAGGAAAACACTTCACTGCCGATTTTCTGCACGATGACATTTGACGAATCCTTTAAGACGCTTACAGGCGCCGATGTTACTGTAATGTCGGCAATGTTTGAAGCCTTAGGCGTGGATTGTATCGGAATAAACTGCGGTCTTGGTCCCGCACAGATTTCACAGATGATGGAGGAGCTGGCAAAGGTTTCTTCAATACCAATAATGGCACAGCCTAATGCGGGACTCCCCAAAATTTCAGACGGCAAAACCATATATGATGTTGATCCTGCCGCCTTCGGAAAGGAATGTGAAAAAATTGCCGCAACGGGCGCAAGTGTTATCGGCGGATGCTGCGGCACAACTCCGGAGCATATCAAGGCGATGATTGAAGTATGCTCGAAGTATACACCTGTTGTTGAAGAAAAAAACTTCACTATTGTTACGTCATATTCAAAAGCCGTATTTCTTGATAACCGACCTGTAATTATAGGAGAACGTATTAATCCGACCGGAAAAAAGAAATTCCAGCAAGCTCTGCGTAATCAGGATATAGGCTATATACTGAACGAAGCGTTTTCACAGCAGTCTGCCGGCGCTCATATCCTTGACGTTAATGTGGGCTTACCGGAAATTAACGAGTGTGAAACTATGGAAAAAGCAGTTAAGGCAATTTCCTCCGCTGTGAACCTACCTTTACAGATAGACAGCTCAGACCCTCAAACAGTAGAACGTGCTTTGCGTATCTACAACGGCAAGCCGATGATAAATTCCGTAAACGGAAAGGCTGAAAGCATGAAAGCTATTTTCCCGATAGTTCAAAAGTACGGCGGTGTGCTTGTCGGTCTGTGTCTTGACGAAAACGGAATACCGGCAACGGCTCAGGGCCGATACGAAATAGCCGAAAATATCGCCAAGGAAGCTGAAAAATACGGAATAAAACGCAAAAATCTTGTTATGGATGCGCTCACGCTTACAATTTCAGCTCAGCAGACAGAATCCGCCGAAACAATAAAAGCATTAAAAATGATAAAAGAAAATCTTGGAATTAAAACCGTTCTTGGTGTTTCCAATATATCCTTCGGATTACCAAGACGTGAAATTGTCAACGGTACTTTTTTTGCACTGGCTCTTTATAACGGTCTGGACGCTTGTATTATAAATCCGTGCGCCGACAGTATGATGAATACCTACCGCGCATACCGCGCTCTTGCCTGCATTGATGACAGCTGCAAGGATTACGTTGCAGCGTATGCCGGAACAAAGGCGCAGACATCAGTTGTACGGACAGACTCTGCTCCTGAAAAAAGCAATAATACAAACGCTTTGTTTGATATAATTATAAAAGGATTAAAAGAAGAATCCTACAGTGAAACTGTTGAACAATTAAAATCCTCAGAGCCAATGGATATTGTAAACAACATTCTAATTCCCGCCCTTGATGCGGTAGGAAAAGAATTTGAAGCAGGAACAATGTTTTTGCCGCAGCTTATGATGAGCGCAGAAACAGTTAAAAACTCATTTGACGCAATTAAAGCGCATATCGAAGCCTCCGGCACTAAGCAGGAGAGCAAAGGAAAAATTGTAATAGCCACCGTAAAAGGTGATATACATGATATAGGCAAGAATATTGTAAAGGTACTTCTTGAAAATTACGGATATGACATATATGATTTAGGCAAGGATGTTCCGCCTGAAACAATAGTTAAAGCTTTAAAGGAAAATGATATACATTTATGTGGTCTTTCCGCGCTTATGACTACCACAGTAGTAAGCATGGAGGATACAATAAAGGCAATTCGCGCAGAAGGTCTGGATGTGAAAATATTTGTTGGCGGCGCAGTGCTTACACAGGAATATGCCGATATGATTGGTGCTGACAGATATTGCAGGGACGCACTGGCTTCAGTTAATTTTGCAAATGAATTTTTCGGAATGTAATATCATACTATTACAGTAGTCAGACAGGACTACTGTAATAGTATATCAGACTACTATAGTATTATAACTTTTGATAAAACAGCAAGGAGGCGTTTTATGAATCTGTTAAATGTAATTATAAGAAAAGCAAAAACTTTCATAAACGCTGTTATTAAAGATAATATAAGCACATATGCGTCACAAGCGTCATTTTTTATAATAATATCTGCAATACCTTTTATAATGCTGCTGCTAACACTTTTAAAGTTTTTTGTTCCTATGGATCAAATGACAATCCTTTCAGCTATAAACAGGCTTGCACCGGAAACAATAGGAAATTTTTTGACAACAATAGTGAACGAGCTATTTAACAAAACAGCCTCTGCGCCAATAATTTCTGTAACGGCTTTTACAACGCTTTGGCTTGCATCTAAAGGAGTTATGGCGCTTTATCTCGGTCTTAACAATGTCTTTAAACCCGAAAAAATGCCTAACTACTTTTATTGCAGATTTATCTCAGTGTTATACACTCTGATTTTTATTGCCTCGCTGCTTTTAACTATTGTCGTATTCGGTTTTGGTTCAAAAATTGAGGATATTATGTTAGAAAATTTCGGTTTTCTTTCTAAAATACTATCGTATATAATTAACGCAAAAATTTTGATATTTACAATTATCCTTACACTTTGCTTTGCATTATTTTATAAATTTCTGCCGCGGCGAAACAACAGCTTTAAATATCAGCTTCCCGGCGCGCTATGCGCCTCGGCAGGCTGGATGCTGTTTTCATATTTCTATTCAATTTATATAGAAATGTTTTCAAATTATTCATATGTGTACGGAAGTCTGACAGCTCTCGTTTTTCTTATGCTATGGCTTTATTTCTGTATGAATATCTTTTTGTATGGCGCGGAAATAAATAAACTATATGAGGAACGCTTTCAGAAAAAATATTAATTTAAAAATTAACATTTTTCTTGTTTCACAACTTGATTTATGTTATACTTATCATATTAGGAGGGATAACCATGGTTTTAACAGACACAATAGTTTTTACACAATCAGAATTAGACAAAGCCATAGACAGCGGGTGTAAATCAATCGCTTTGTGCGATAATAATTTCATCCTACCCTCCATACCGAATATGCATTATATTGGTATAGGCAGAATTACCGCTTCAATTGATTACGATATACCTGAAAACTATGGCGTGATATGCACTAATTTTACACCAAAAACAAAAAGACGTCATAAGATTGTTAATATAAAAAACAAATCCGTGGGGATTGCCTCTATAAAAAATTCCGATAATAAAAACAGTTCATACATATCAAGCTATAAAATGGGCTCATACTCTTCAAGCTATCGTCTAAGCTCAAGCTACAGAGCAAGCTTCTCTACAAGCTTTGTCACAAGCTATAAGTATGAATATCGGTTAAAAACAAGCTTCGCCGGCTCTTATGCCTCAAGCTATCGTTTAGGCTCAAGCTTTAGCTTTATCACAAGCTTCAGGTTTATGTCTTTTATTCGAAGCTTCAAGAGAAAAATGTATGATTATATATTAACAGAAATTTCCGTAAATGGTTACGGCATCCACCTGATCTAGAAAGGATGATATTATGGATGCAATTCATATTAATTGGACAAAACCATATACATTACGCACTGATATGCCCTATTCTGTTGAGGATTTTGAGCTTCTTACAACAATTCTTTCAGCGCTTAAATGGCAGGAGAAAAACGGGGATATTAAAATGATTACCGATTCTGTCGGAAAGAAATTTTATGAGGAAATCGGCATTGATAAAATCTGGAATAAAGAGATTAATACCTCTCTCGACCACATTCCCGAACATATAAATCCCGGTGTATTTTGGGCAGCCGGAAAGCTTTTCGCGCTAAGAAGTCAATCTGCACCAATCGCTATGATTGACACGGATTTTATTGTATGGGATGAGATTTTATTTGATAATCTTCCTGCTGTTACAGCAATACATTTTGAGGATTTATACAGCGACGTATATCCTGATAAATCCTACTTTCAAATGAAAAACGGATATTCCTTTGACGATAGCTGGAACTGGAGTCTGAAAGCCTGCAACACTGCTTTCTGCGTCTTTAAGAATCAGGAGCTTATTGATTATTATACCTCTGAGGCTATCCGTTTTATGGAAAATGCAGTCGATACAAATGACCCACTGAAATATATGGTGTTTGCGGAACAGCGTCTGCTGCCCATGTGCGCGGATAAAATGAATTTATATTATTCTGCCTTTTCAGATTTAAACAGACTTTTTACTCATGCTGAAAATTATTTTACACACACATGGGGCATGAAACAGCAGATGCGCGATATTCCTGAGCTTCGCTTCGACTTCTGCAAAAGATGTGTTGACCGCATCATACGCGATTATCCGCATATGAAGGATATATTAAGCAATATTGAATGTATTAAGCAATATTTATAACAAAAAAAGCAAGATTTCCCCTGCTCTACCGTGGGACATCTTGCTTTTTTAGCAATAATACATTTGAAACGTTAAATGGTTACTTGACGCGCCTTATTGAAATACATCCTGCGATGAAGAATTGTCTGACTTAACATATACCGAAAGACTGTTGTCTGCTGTATTGCATGACGCAACAAAAACTTCTTTTTCATTTTTTATATTCTTCTTTTGCAGCTCTTTTTTCAGCCACTCTATATTATTGCCGCTGCGCTTTAAATTTTCTTCCATAATATTTCCGTCAAGAATTATATTTATAAATATTTTTTCCTCCGGAACTGCCAAATTCAAATCCTTTGTATTCACAGGTCTGGCGGATACCTTTGGTAAAATTGATATTTTTCCGTTTTGTTCAAGTATAGCAGTATCAATATCATCCAGATTAAAATATCCGTTTATTCTGCATTGCGCTAAAAATTCATTTATATCAATTTTTGCCGTAGTAAAATTTTTCTGATATATTTTACCGTTCTGCATAAGAATAATAGCGGTACCGCTTAAAAAACGCCTTAATCCCACTTTATGCTCTGTCATGTATGCAATAATCAATATTGATGTGGTATAAATCCCAATGGATATGAGAGGATAGTAAAATTCACCGTCAAGAGATGTTGCCATTTCCGCCGCGATTGAACCTATTGTAATTCCGTTTATATAATCAAACATATTCAGCTCTGACATCTGCTTGTTGCCTATCAGCTTTGTAGATATAAACAACGCAATAAGTGAGCCTATTGATGTCAGACATATTTTTACTATTTCCATGCACTACACTCCTTTTGCATAGTATGTGCAAAAAGATTATGAATTACACAGAAATATTAGTCTGTTGTGTTAGCAGCAGACTCTTGTGGGGCTGAATGGATTTAGATGCAGAATTTGCGAAACGAAGTGAAATACGTATTCATACGCATTTTACATTGCCCGACGGCGTACGCGGGTACTCCGAGGGTGAGTTTCGCGGATAGTTCAAAGGCATTAAATACAAGAAATCCGCAAAAAATGCGGATTTCAACGTTAAATTATTCTACAAATATTTAACAGGCATTGATTTTATGCCCTTTTAAGCCTTTGAACGGTCTGCGCTAAATGCAATAGCCCCTTTAAAGATTTCATACAGTATTTATTTTATTATATCATACAAACGCTTCAGCATTATAGCAGCATTTCCGCGTGACACATTCTTATCGCCGTTAAATGTACCGCCGTCAGCATCCACAAGTATATCGTCGTGCTTACAGATTTTAACGTAATCATATACCCATGACTCAACCGCATCGCTGTATGACAATTCAAATGCAGGAATTTGATAATTTTCCTTTTCCTGTATAATTGTCTTTGCCATAATAGCCGTAATTTCCTGCTTGATTATAGGATTATTACCACGGAAGGTATTATCAGGATAACCCGATATAATATGCTCATTTTTAGCCGCGCCGGCAATCGACAAAAACCAGTCGTCATTAGTTACATCAGCAAATTTACCATCTGCCGTATCATCTGTTTTTCCTAACATTCTAAGTACAATCGCGGCAATCTCCGCTCTTGAAATATCATCATCCGGATAGAAATTACCGTCCTCACGTCCCTTTATTATCCCCTGCTTTGCCAAAAAACCGGCTGCATTTTTCATCTCAGCAGGCTTATCAGCCATATCAGGAAATGTGCACATCCCATTATCCGCTTCATCTCTGTAAGTGTATGTCAGCTCAGGAGCGGGAGTAGGTTCGGGATTCCAATTCCACTGCGGCTCCATCTCCCATACCTTCTGTTTCTCCTCAAACTTAATATCATAGCTTACCGATGCAAGCTTTCCTGTACCGCTGTACAGCTCAACCGTTAATGAGTGTTCACCATATGCCACTTCGTTTGATGTCAGCGTTACATTATACGGCGGATAAACAGTTTCATATTTTTCTTCGCCGTCTATAAAATATTTAACAGTCAGCCACTCTGCCTTAGGCTCATAACCATAAGCAGACAGCTTAATTTCCCCTTCAAAATCCATTCCGTCATATGCTTCAACATATGAAATAGGAGCAATTGACGGGTATGACTTTAAATAAATCGGATCCTGAGTAAGAATTTGCAGTGTATTTAAAAGCTGCGGACTCTTACCCATGTCGTATCTATAGTAGTCACATGACTCATCATCTGTTTCATAGAAATTATTGAATGAAATTATGCATTTAAACTGAGGATACCTTCTGCAAATCTCGCCATAATAACGTCTTACCTGCTGTTCTGCCCATTCTGTGTAATCTGTACCGGACGGTGATTTATATCCTACTCCGCCTTCTGTTATACATACAGGCTTGTGTATATTATTCTCCTCCATAAATGTCGCAATCACCTTCGCGCGCATAACCGGATTTGCATACGGCCCCATAATAAAGCCTATATTACTGCCCTCCGGAGCATCAGGATTCCCCTGAAAGTACGGCATTGAATATAAGCTGCATCCAATCCAGTCAACATATTCGTCACCCGGATAAAAATCAATAAGTCTTGTATCCAAACCGCCCGTATCATTCGGCGCCCAGACCATTGCAATATTTTCCTTCGTATGCGCGTAATCAGCAACAAAACGAAAAGCGTCTATAAAATGCTGTTCAACAAGGAAATTATCATCAATATTCATTTCCTTACCGAAAATCAAAAGTATATCCTGACCTCTCGCCGCAAGCTCATCAATAAAATTATATATATAATTTGAATATTCCGCCATGTTCACATATGTCTGACTGGCAAAATTCCAGTTGCAGCCTACCAGCTTTTCATGACTGCTCGGTTTTTCGGGAATCTCATTTCTCGGACAATTATAATTGTTAATTGATTCATTCGGCTGGAACCATTCATAATATGTATCAATTGCGTTGTCTATTCCGTCAAACGTACAGTTTGCCGGTGTTCCCAAATATACTCCCGAAACAGGCTCAAATTTTGCATAATAGTAAACTCCGTCTGTCGAAGGCGCTTCACGATACACTCTAAAATCTCTTTCATAAAGCATTGAACGCATTTTATTAATGTTTGAATCAATCAGACTATCTGATTTTGCCATTGCCGCTGTTGTGCCAAAAAGCATTGCAGCAGACAAAACAATTGAAATCACTTTCTTATACATATTTATACCCCCTTAATTTTTCATCCCAACAGCCTGTCGCATTTTTAGTACCACAGTATTCTTATCGTGCTGAAAATAGCTTACAGCAAACTAAACCAAACTTAACCGCAGTCATTCTGATTACGGCTTTATTATATAATTAATCCTCCTTAAACGGGAATATGTCACCCAAAAACTCTTTAGCTTTATTTTTTACAGAATTAAAGCCTGACTTTGAATTTTCATCTTCCTCATAAATTTCTGTATCCGCCTCCTCTTCAAATTCTTCTCTTGTTGGCTGATACTTTTTTCTTCTCGCGGGACGTTCAAATTCATCAAAGCCTTCTGTTCTGCTTTGTCTGGAATTTCTTGCAGATGATGAAGTTCTTGTATTCATCTGACTTTCCCACTTTTTAAATACATCGTCATTGTCTGATGAATGCTGCGATGCCTGTCTTTGCGGCATAACTATACCGTCATCATTCATGGAATAATCATCATTTGAATTTGAAACATCCATTTCCTGTTCAGCAAATCCACCGACACTTCCGAGAAATTTTTCTTCAACGTCACGTCTTAAGGCGCGTATTTCCGTAGTGACATGAGAATCCTTCTTCGACAGACGATAAAAACGGTTTCCAATCCAAAAGCTGATAATTGCATTAACTAAAATTGTAAGGAAGAACCAACCAATCATACCGCCCTTAGAAACGTATTTCTTATTATCAACAGATGTTTTCTCTGTACTTGAAACAACATTCATAGTAGCCTCAGGAGCGGTCTGCAATGCGGTAGGAACCGGTCTTGACACTCCCGACTCATCTCCGTCCTGTGTTTGAGATGTATCTGTACTGCTTGTCGCTTTATAATTTCCGGCACCTGATGAAGCCGATGTTTCATTCGATGCAGATGTTCCGGAAGATGTAACAGTCGAAGAACCGGAAGATGTTCCCGATGAAGTACCTGATGAAGTACCCGATGAAGTACCCGATGAAGTTGACGAAGTACCCGACGAAGTACTCGATGAAGTTGACGAATTACCCGACGAAGTACCCGATGAAGTTGTCTGACTTCCCGACGAACCCGGCATTGGTCTTACAGTCGCCGGAGCAGAGGTTGCCGCAAATACACTTACTGCTGTCGAAAGCAACATTGCCGATACGGCACATATAACTACTAATTTTTTCTTAATTGAATTTTTCATTTTACTTTCTCCCTTATTCTACATTTTGAAATGTTTGTCTCATTTTCTGTCTTACAGGCAGCTTTGCAATCTTCTTTTTACTTGCCGAATACACTCTTGTATATGTTATAATAGCATCGTCACGCTTACAATGGTTATATCCTATAAGGAACCAGTTCCAAAAGCTTGCCGGCATAGTTTCCGTATTTATTATCACCTCATGATAATGCCCCTGTGATTCTATAATTTCCAATGCAAGCTTAGGAATAATAAAATTATAACAGCTTCTTTCAGTTTTTTTCATTTCAAGAAGTAATTCACGAACCTTAAGAGCAGCCTTTTCCGCCGCAGATTGATTGCCGTATTTGCTTTGCCATTTATATACCGCGTCCAGCAGCCTTGACAAAAGCAGCGGCGAATTGCTATCGTTAATGTCGTTTGAAACCTCACGCTTCAAATCACGATAGGAATTGCGCTGATACGGTATATACCCAACCTTTGAAAGCATTTTACGAATATTTTCTATATCCTTTTCCTGTTCGCCGCGCGTCTTTGTATGTTTTATAAGGGTTATGCCATAGCTTTCCCAATCTTCATCTTCATTTCTGTATATATACTTCAAACAGCTTTTCTTAATATTTTCATCCTGCGTTGAAGAATCAAAATATGCAACAAGCTCGCTTAAATCGGCTTTATTCCAACCTTCAGGCATTGTAAAGGCTCTCATACCTATTCCTGTTATTGTTGAAGGAACCGACATTTCAACAAAGGTAGTTATATTATCCTTTGAGGCAAAAAACTCTTTCCATGTTTTTGTTTCTGTTTCATGCTTTACTTCCGCAAAAAATTTCAAAAGAATAAGCTTATTTTTTTCACCTATCGTATCAAAGCCGGCACGAATTTTTTCCATATATTCAGGAATTTTTTTCTTCAGAATATCAGCCTGCTCTTTAATATATGAGCTTTTTGCAAATACATTTTCAATAGGATATGACTGACCTGAGCAAAGCTTCTCAATACATTGGTCCATATACAATTCAGTTATATCAGCTACATCGTCATGAAATAATCCGATATTATCATACATAACCTTTGATATTTCAAAGCGCACATCTGCCATTTCTTCACTTGAAATAAGCTTGTAAATTTCTTTTGCGCGGCGTGCAAAAACAGCGTCACCGCCGGACTTCTTTAAGCTTAAAAGCTTACCGCCCATACCCGGCTTTGAAATATTCTCATGAGTTGCAACCCAATCCAAAAGCGATGTTACTGAAGTAAAATGGTATTCATTATATTTTTCTCTTAAAGTCTTGACAGGGAATTTAAACAACGCAGACGGCTCCGCCTTTACAAAATCTATTTTGTCAATATCTATATAAAGGCAACCCTCTCTTGTATCTATTGCCTGCTGTGTTATATTATTCTTACCCTTAATTGTGCCGTGAAAAACAATATTATGCTGTTTTTCCGACGGAAGATATACATTATAAGTCGATATACCAACATTTTCCGAAACATCACGAGGAAGAAGATATTTCAGCGCTATAAGATAATATGCGGTTTTCTCCTCACTGTCTGTAGAAATGCATATATTTTTAACATTTTCCGAGGTTAAAAGTACCATTGCCTTATTGACTATATATGACATTTCCTTTTTATGCTCATCAATAAAGCTTAAAATTTTCTGTTCAAAATCCGGTTCCGGCTGTAAGTCATCCAAAGCAGGCAAATAATGTACTAATTCACTTTCCGCCTCCTGCGTTGTCAGATATGTTTTGAACATCTTACTACCGTAATATTGCTCCGGGAAAAAGTCAGCAGACACCTCATCAAACACCAATGCATGAGCAAAGAAATTTCCCGGCTGTCCCTGGAAATCCACACCCGAAAATACAGACTGTATCGCCGCATATCTGCCGTCCGACAAGCGCAGCGCCCTGAAAGTTTTCGGAAAAAGCTCCGGAACGGTAGGATCGCCTATTACCTCAGAATAAGTAATCTTATTGTTCTTAGGTATTCTGTATCCCGAAAAACGAATCAGCTCGTTTATATTATCTCTGGTTATACCCTGCGTACAGGAATACACTCTCAAGCCAGATTGATTGGACAGTCCGAGCGCGCTGTCGGAAAGACTGTGCTGAACTGAGGTGTATATCATTTGGTATACCTTCATTTATGTAGCTCCTCTCATTTTAATCTAATTCCTTTAAGCCGGTATAAAGCTCATAATACCTTCCCTTTTGCTGAAGCAGCTCTTCATGAGTGCCTCTTTCAATTATTTCTCCATCCTCAAGAACCATAATTGCATCAGCATTTCTTATTGTTGACAGACGATGTGCAATAACAAAGGTTGTTCTGTTCTCCATTAACGCGTCCATACCTTCGTTTATGCTTTTTTCTGTTCTTGTATCGACGGAGCTTGTAGCCTCATCGAGCACAAGAATAGGAGCTTTTGATAACGCCGCTCTTGCTATATTCAAAAGCTGACGCTGTCCCTGCGACAAATTCGAGCCGTCGCCTTTTAGAACAGTATCGTAGCCGTCAGGCATATTCTTTATAAAGACATGAGCGCAGGAGGTTATTGCAGCCTGACGAACCTCCTCGTCAGTCGCATCAAGCCTTCCATAGCGTATATTTTCCATTATTGTACCGGTAAAAAGATGCGTATCCTGAAGCACCATTGCAATATTCTCTCTCAGACATCCAAGATCTATATCTTTTATATCTATACCGTCAATCGTAATTTGTCCTTGATTTATATTATAAAATCTGGTGATAAGATTTGTTATAGTGGTCTTGCCCGCGCCGGTTGAACCTACAAGCGCAATCTTTTGTCCGGGATGAGCATACACGGAAACATTCTTAAGTATAGTTTTATCCTGATTATAACCAAATGTTACGCCATCGACTATTACATCGCCATGTATTTTTTCCGGCTTGATTTTTTTGCCCTCATCTTTTTCCGGCTCCTGATCCATAACGCTGAATACACGTTCTGCGCCCGCAAGAGCTGACATTATATTTGTAAGCTGCTGAGAAAGCTCGTTTATCGGTCTTGAAAATTGTCTTGAAAAATTCACAAACACAGTAAGTCCGCCTATATCAAGCGACGCAAACGGAACTCCGCCGCCCCAGCGTGATATAAACGCAATTATTGAGCCAACGCAAGCTGTCATTGTATAGTTTATCTGACTCATCGCATTCATGCACGGTCCCATAATACCGCCTATGAACTGTGCCTTGACCTGCGTATCCTTAAGCTCATTGTTAAGAGCGGCAAAATCCTTAACAATCTTATCCTCGTGGTTAAATACCTTAACAACCTTCTGACCTGTAACGGTTTCTTCTATATATCCGTTCACCTTACCAAGCGCGGTCTGCTGCTTGCTAAAGTATTTTCTTGATTTTCCGGCAATAGTCGCGCCAACCTTTGCCGCTAACGGAGCAAAAACTATTGTTACTATAGCAAGCATCCAATTAGTATAAATCATAAGCGCAAGAGTACCTGCAAGAGTTATTGTGCCCGAAAAAATCTGAACTAACGTTGAGTTAAGCATTTCACCGATTATATCAACGTCATTTGTAAACCGGCTCATCACATCACCGGTAGGATTTTGGTCAAAATATCGTACCGGAAGCTTTTGCAGCTTTTCAAACAGATGTGCGCGTATTCTCTTAAGCGTATCCTGAGATACTCCTATCATAATCCTTGCCTGAATATATGTTGCCGCAACGCCAACAAAATATATCGCCGCCATAACGGCAAGTCCTAAAAGCAAATCCGTTATCTTTTGCTGCGCAGTTTTCATATTATCTGTCAGTCCGTTTATAATAGGTCTTAACAAATATGAACCGCCAAGAGTCGATGCAGAGCTTATAAGAACACATACTAAAGCCGCCGTAATTTTATATTTGGCATCCTTTAAATATGTAAACAGTCTTTTTATTGTTGCTTTTGTATTTTTAGGCTTTTGTTTTTTTACAGGCTTTCTGTTTGGTGGTCCCATAGGAGGCATATTACGACACCTCCTTTTCTTTATCTACCTGAGAATAATAAATATCGCGGTACTCTCCGCAGCTTTCCATAAGCTCCGTATGATTACCTGTTCCGACTATTTTACCATCCTCTAAAACAATTATTCTGTCTGCGTCTATTACTGATGTAATTCTTTGCGCAATAATTATTTTTGTGGAATCCTTAAGACTTGAGGCAAAGGCCTCTCTTATTTTTGCTTCTGTTGCAGTGTCAACGGCACTTGTGCTGTCGTCAAGAATAAGAATTTTAGGCTTTTTCAAAAGTGCCCGCGCAATACAAAGTCTTTGCTTCTGACCGCCTGAAACATTCACACCGCCCTGACCAAGCTCCATATTATAGCCGTCAGTAAAGCCGGTAATAAATCCGTCAGCCTGCGCCGCGTCTGCTGCCGCGCGTATTTCCTCAATTGTTGCACTTTCATCGCCCCATCTGAGATTATCCTCTATTGAACCGCTGAAAAGCACATTCTTCTGAAGAACCATACCAACACCGTCACGGAGATTTCTAAGGCTGTAATCCTTAACATTCACACCGTCAACCAGCACTTCACCCTCAGTTACATCGTACAAACGCGGTATAAGCTGCACAAGAGAAGATTTTCCGGAGCCGGTTGTGCCTATTATTCCTATAACCTCTCCGGGATTTCCGGTAAATGAAATGTTTTCAAGTATATTTTCCTTACGGTTTTCATAATATTTAAAAGATACGTTCTTAAACTCAATTTTACCCTGAGTAACCTTTTTATCCTTTTCTTTTGCAGTATCATCTGATAAGTCAGATTCGGTTTTAAGCACCTCAGTTATTCTTGAAGATGAAGCAAGAGCACGAGAAAGCTGTAAAAACAGCATTGACACCATCATAAGCGACATCAAAATTTGTGTTATATAGGTTGTAAATGCGGTAAGCTCTCCTACACCCATTGTTCCGTTTACAACAAAATTACCGCCTGTCCATACAACTACAATAGTGGTTATATTCATGGCAAGCGTCATAATCGGCATAGTAGCTACAACTATTTTCATAGCATTAAGAGTCGAATTCATCAAATCCTCATTAGCCAACGAAAACTTTTCTATCTCAAACTTTTGTCTTACAAAGGATTTTATAACGCGCACATTGGTAATATTTTCTTGTATCCCTGAATTAAGCGAATCCAGCTTTTTCTGCATCACACCAAATCTCGGAAATGCAGTACGCAAAAGCACTGCAATAACTATAGCTAATACAGGAATTACTACTGCAAGAACAAGCGCAAGCTTAGCATTAATCGAACACGCCATAATAATTCCGCCGATAAGCATTCCCGGCGAACGCATTGCCATAATCAATAGCATCCTTGTCATATTCTGAATCTGAGTAATATCATTTGTCAGACGAGTCACAAGAGAACCCGTTGAAAAGTTATCAATATTCTTGAAAGAAAATTTCTGTACTTTTTCAAAAACACCCTGTCTTAAATCAGCGCTGAAGCTTACAGCGGCCTTTATTGAAAAATAGTGTCCGCCTATCCCTCCGATTATCATTACACCGATAAAACCAATCATCATTAAAGCTCTCGAGATGATATAACCTATTCCGTATCCTGCTGCTTCGCTGCCGATACCGTTATCAATCATCAAAGCCATAATCTTTGGAAGAACAATTTCGCCCGCAACCTCTGTAAGCATCAAAAGAGGACCGATTATAAAAAACGGTAGATACGGCTTAATATATTTCCAATATTGCCTCAATTCTTATTTACCTCCTTATTCTCCCTTTTTCTTATTAAGTGCAGCCTTAATAAATGAAGCAAACAAGGGATGAGCATGATTTGGTCTTGACTTGAATTCCGGATGGAACTGAACACCCAAATACCAAGGATGATTTGGTACTTCCACCATTTCCACCAATTTTTCATCAGGTGACTGTCCGCAGATTACAAGTCCTTTTTCCTCCATCTCTTTTCTATAGAAGTTATTAAACTCATAGCGATGACGATGTCTTTCATAAATCAAATCACTGCCATATACCTCCTGAGCAAGAGTATCATTTGTAATTTTGCACGGATACAAACCAAGACGCATAGTACCGCCCAAATTTTCAACATCCTTCTGCTCAGGCATAAGGTCGATTACAGGATGAGTCGTTTCCGGATTTAATTCGCTTGAATTTGCATCGGAATAACCCAAAATATTTCTTGCATATTCAATAACTGCAATCTGCATACCAAGACAAATTCCAAAATAAGGAATCCTGTTTTCTCTTGCATATTGCGCTGCAAGAATTTTACCCTCTATACCTCTGTCACCAAATCCGCCGGGGACAAGTATACCGTCGGAATTGCTCAAAAATTCGTCAATATTATCCTTGGTAAGCTCCTCACTGTCTACCCAATTAATGTTTACATTTGCATAATTTTCAATTCCGCCATGCTTCAATGATTCAACTATACTTATATAAGCGTCATGAAGTGCTACATATTTACCGACAAGCGAGATAGTAACCTCATCCTTTTCACCGCTCATAAGATCCTTTACTACATCTACCATCTGCTTCCAGCTGTCCAGATCCGGTTTTCTGTCCTCAAGTCCAAGACGCTTGCAGACAATTTTAGCCAAGCCCTCTTCCTCAAGAGCAAGCGGAACCTCATACAAGGTATCAAGATCAAGATTTTGAATTACACAGTCGGGAGAAACATTACAGAACAATGCAATCTTATCTGCCAGTCCCTCCTCAAGAGGCTTTTCTGTTCTCAAAACAATCACATCCGGCTGAATTCCAAGGCTTAAAAGCTCCTTAACACTATGCTGAGTAGGCTTTGTTTTCTGCTCGCCCGATGTGGAAATATAAGGAACCAAGGTAAGATGTATGTACATACAATTTTCCTTGCCAACCTCTGTTACAACCTGTCTTATAGATTCCAGGAACGGTGTTGATTCAATATCACCTACTGTACCGCCAATTTCTGTAATGACAATATCTGTCTGCTGAGTTTTTGCCACTCTGTATACACGCGATTTAATTTCATTTGTTATATGCGGTATTACCTGAACAGTTCTGCCCTCATAATCGCCGCGGCGTTCCTTTGATATTACTGACCAATATATTTTTCCTGTTGTTACATTTGAATTAACGCTGAGGTTTTCATCAATAAAACGCTCGTAATGACCTAAATCAAGGTCTGTTTCCGCACCGTCGTCAGTTACAAAAACCTCGCCGTGCTGATATGGGCTCATTGTGCCCGGGTCCATATTGATATATGGGTCGAATTTCTGCATAGTTACCTTATAACCTCTTGCCTTTAAAAGTCTTCCCAAAGATGCCGCGGTTATTCCTTTACCTAATCCCGAAACAACTCCGCCTGTTACGAATATATATTTAGTAGCCATGATTTTCCTCCTATATTTATTTCCTATATCTTTCTACAAATTTTCCTATTCTTTTAAGCGCTTCCTGTATTTTCTCTATCGAATATGCATATGAGCATCTTATAAAGCCCTCGCCGCAATCACCGAAAGCATTTCCCGGAACAACCGCAACCTTTTCCTCATTCAAAAGCTTTACGCAAAATTCCTCACTGCTCATTCCCGTAGATTTAATGCATGGGAACACATAAAATGCGCCGTATGGTTCAAAGCATGAAAGTCCCATCTCACGGAAACCGTCAACTATGCAGCGGCGTCGGTAATTATATTCACGACGCATTTCTTCTATATCGTTATCGCAGCTTTTCAGTGCCTCTATCGCCGCAAACTGACTTGTTGTAGGTGACGACATAATGCCAAACTGATGAACCTTTGTCATAAGCTTGATAAGTCTTTCAGGACCAAGCGCATATCCCAAGCGCCATCCCGTCATTGCAAATGCCTTTGAAAAACCGTTTACTACAACAGTTCTTTCTCTCATACCGTCAACAGCCGAAAAAGTAGTATGCGGTTCATCGCTGTAACGCAGTTCGCCATAAATTTCATCAGAAAGAACAAGTATGTTTGTGTCCTTCAAAACCTCTGCTATTGCCTCAAGGTCTGATTTAGACATTACTCCTCCCGTAGGATTATTCGGATAAGGCAAAATCAAAAGCTTTGTTTTTTCTGTAATTTTCTCCTTTAATTGCTCCGGAAGAAGTCGGAAATCGTCCTCCTCCTTAGTTTCAATAGGAACAGGTATACCGCCCGCCATAACAGTCAGCGGCTTATAACAGACAAAGCTCGGTTCCGGAATCAGAACCTCCTCTCCCGGATTTACCACGCAGCGAATCATAGCGTCAATGGCCTCACTTCCGCCAACCGTCACCAATACCTCCGTTTTCGGGTCATATTCAACGCCGAATTTGCGGCTGTTATATCTGCAAATTTCCTGACGAAGCTCAAGCAAGCCCGCATTTGCCGTATAATGCGTCTGTCCCTTTTCAAGTGAATATATGCCTGCCTCGCGTATTGCCCACGGAGTTGTAAAATCCGGTTCACCGACACCCAAAGAAATAGCATCCTGCATTTCAGCAGCTATGTCGAAAAATTTTCTTATGCCCGACGGCGGAAGCTTATCCACCACCGGCGAAACTAATTTATCCAAATCTATCATAATGTTATAACCTGTCTTGTATCCTCTTCATCATCATCGAATACAATGCCTTCCTCTTTATATTTCTTTAAAACAAAATGTGTTGCCGTGGAAATGATTGAATCCATAGGCGCAAGCTTTTCAGCAACAAAAAGCGCAACCTCTTTCATTGTCTTGCCTTCAATAGTAACGGCAAGATCGTATGCACCGGACATAAGATACAGTGATTTTACCTGCGGGTATTTATATATCCGTTCTGCAACCTTGTCAAAGCCTTCACCGCGTTGAGGTGTTATTTTCAATTCTATCAAAGCCGTAACAAAATCACGATCCGTCTTATCCCAATCAACAATAGTTTTATAGCCCACAATTACATTATCTTTTTCCAGCTTTTCTATCTTCGAGGCGACCTCTGTTTCATCAATTCCAAGCATCATGGCGATTTTGGCTCGCGATACCTTGCCCTTTTCCTTATCAAGAATTCTCAAAATTTCATCCATTTATATCCGCCTCCTTAAATTTAAACATAAAAATGCACTTTACTATATTATCATCTTTAAATTATATCATAATACATCTCATATTTCCATAGTTTTTATAAAAAATTTTAAACAAAAAAAACAATGGGTGATACACACCCATTGTTCCTTTATCTGTATTAGAATTATTGGCTTATTTTATCTGCATTGATAAATCTGTAGATAATGATTTCCTGTAGGTTACCCTTATCAGCAAATCTTGCAAATGCATAGTCGCCACCCTCTGCTTCGTCATAAACGTTCAGATCTGAAACTGTGCTTGTTTCCTTAAGAATATTAACAGCACTTTCAATCGGCTTAGCAAGGTCAATTTCTACAGTAGCCATAGCCTTTGAAGCATCAAATGAGAATGTTTCTGAGCCGATAGTAAGCATTGACGGATCGTCAACCTCGTAATCGGTTACAGCGTCAAACTTGAAGTAGTTACGTGTATTTGAACCAGCTACATACTTGCTGATGCTTTCACCATTCTGAAGCTTTTCGTATATATCCTTTACACATGAATATACAAGGATATTTGTACCGTCAGAAATGATTATATCACCCTTATGAATAACTGAATCCAATGATGTTGAGCTGTTAGCATCCCAAAGAATATCACCTATAGCATACTTCTTATCATTATATCCTGTAAGCTCTGCACAAGCACTTGCACTGTTTGTTGTTACTGACAACTCTGAACCGCCTGAGAATCCTGAAATCTGATAGATTGTATTTTCATCCTCGTCAGCGCCTCTTGCTATTGTATCAACTACCATAGCAGGAGTATTGGCAACATTATCCATATCAGCAGGTGAACCCGGAACAGTTGCGTCAGCAATAAATCTGATAAGTACAGCCGGAGAAGCACCGTCCATATCAGCAAGGATATAGTCGTCTGCCACACCGTTTTCTCTCTGATTATATACTGAAGCTACTACGTTACCTATTTTATAAGCGCCTGCCTTTGAATAGTTATTTGCGTTGTTAGGAACCTTAAATTCAAGTATATCATCTGTAATTGAATATCCGCCTGTCATACCGCCGACAAGAGTGCTTCCTGCCTTTGAAGTCATATCAAAGATAAGAGCGTCTGAAGCCTTTAGCGATGCAGCTGTATCACTGTCTACATATGGATCTGTGATATTCTTACCGTTCTTAACGTAGTCTGAAGATGCACTGTAGTACTTTTCAGCTTCATTAACAACGTTTACAGCACCGTAGAACTTTGTTATTTCCTTATTTGAGTTGACCTTATATTTTACAAGACGGATTGAGTACAAAGGCTCCCATGAATATCTTCTTTCACCGTCAGCTGTTGTACCGTCTGTGTGTCTTGTACCCTTCCACATATGAGGGAACTTGTCATTATCAATGGCATCCTTTATGCTTTCTTCAAATTTTGCCTTTGATATTTTTTCTGAGCCTGTTATATTATTCGGAGCCCAGTATGTAACTGAAGTTGCAACTTTGAATTCTTCTGCCTTACCGTCCTGAGTCATTATCTTAACAATAAGGTCTTCCTTATCTTCTGACTCATAAGCTCCCATAAGCCAGCCGTAAGCTTCACCTGACTGAAGTCTGCCTGCTGAAGCGCCGTCGATGAAACCAATTCTGTCGAACATATCAAGATAGAATATAGCCTGCGAACCAATCTTGCAATTGTCTTCAGCGTTCTTATCTACCTCATATTTTGTATTGTTAATTGTTGCGTAAAGCTTACCATCTTCTGTTACAACACTCTTAGCTGAACCTGTGATGCTTTCGCCTGTTACAGTAAATTCAAGATTTGTGTTGTCAAGACTTCTCTTAAGTGATGCTACGTTATCTTTCTTAAGATTTCTTGGAGCAGCTTCCATATTGTTGATGGTTGTCTTAATTGTTAAATCATTTGCATTCTCATCAACAGTAATTGATACGCCCTCGCCACTAATCTTACCTGTAACCTTCTTATCTGTTGCTGAAGCAACAAGAAGTGTTTCATACGCGTCTACGAATACTATATCATAGCCGTCTACTTCGCTGTTGTTTTCAACAAGCTTGATTGTACCCACTGAAGGCTGTAAGAAATCATTATAGCTCTTACCAACAAATCTTACATCCTTTGGATTCTTTGCCTTTGCATCATCAAAATCCTTTTCTGTTATAACTGAACCGTTATAAACAACCATAGGATCCTTTGCAATCTTATATCTCTTTGAACCATACAGCTTGATTTCACCTGTTGCTGTGTCATTATCAAAGCCGTTGAATTCTTCAATGTCATTAACCTTTGCATTGTCAAGCGTTACTGTTTCTGTCTTTAATGAGTTTTCAACAATAGCAAGAAGCTTCTTGTTATCACCGTTATCCTCATCTGCATAGTAGAAAGTAACATTTGAAGCAAGGATTGAGTCTAAGTCCTTAAGGTCTGTTGAGTAAATTTGTTCATCAATCATAACCTGACCGTCCAAAAGATCCTTACCAGTAAGTGATGTTGTTGATGTACCTAAAAGAATACCCTTGTCCTCTTTTACGTCAAACGCATACTCAGCAAGTGTTCTTTCAGCCTTGAATACAGGCTTACCGTACTCTGTACCGTTAGGCTCATTGTAATCTGCAAGCAATGCGTTATAAACCATCTTAATTACAACACCACGCTCTGATGCAACACCAGTTGTACCGGCAGCGTTCTTTGTAATATTCATATCAGCAGCAGCCTTCAAATAACCATTTGGATATCCGCCGTAATATTCGCCTGTTTCACCAAAGTTCATTGCGCAAACAATCATCTTTGCAACCTGCTCATATGTAACGTTACCGTCCGGCTGGAATGTTCCGTCGCCCATACCGTTAACGATCTTCAAAGCAGCAGCAGTCTGAATTGTGCCTGCAGCCCAGTGCTCTGCTGTTACGTCAGAGAAAATACCCTGATATGTGCTTGCTGAGTTGCTGTTAAGCATTCTCAAGATAATAGCAGCCATTTCTGCTCTTGTTACAGTTGATTCAGGCTTAACGCTGCCATCCTCATAACCTGTAATAATCCCTAAAGCCTTACATAATGAAAGTGCTTTCTGATAATAAGCGTCATCTTCATACATTGATGACTCTGCCACAGGAGCTGCTGTTGCAGCTGCCGGAGCCTCTGTTGCTTCTGCTGCCGGAGCCTCTGTTGCTTCCGCAGGAGCTTCTGTTGCTTCCGCAGCGGGAGCCTCTGTTGCTTCTGCTGCCGGAGCTTCTGTTGCTTCCGCAGGAGTTTCTGTTGCTTCTACAGCTGTTGTTTCTGCCGCTGTTTCTGTATCAGCCGCAAAACCTACTAATCCGATTGAAGATACAAGCATTGTGCTTGCCAACATTGCGCAGATTAGCTTTTTCATTTTTCCACTCATGTGAATACCTCCATAAATAATTTTTTATTTATCGGAAAATCACATAGACTGCGGCTTTCCGATCAAAAGCGTCTTCAAAGCCATACCATACAGTATGATTCAGAAGCTTTATAATAGAATTTGGATTTAACCCAAATTTTATTAACATAAAAGTAATTTCATCTATTTTAGCTAAATGATTATATAATATTATTACTATTGTAAACAGTTAAAAAACAGTGTTTTTTGTTTAAAAATCAGTGTTAAATGTCATTTACGGCAATTCGCGCAAATTCCTTGTATTCCAACGGAGATACCCCGGTATATTTCTTAAATACCTGACTGAAATACTGAGAATTTGAACCGTAGCCTACCTTTTCAGCAACCTCGTATATCTTATCCTTTTTACCTTCCATTATAAGACTTTTTGCCATTTCCATACGTTTCTCCATAACATAATGAGAAAAATTCTTGCCTGTTTCCTTTTTAAACAGCTTTCCAAGATAATCTACATTAGTATACAGAATGGTTTTGGCAATCCACCGCAGTGATAAATTCTCATTTTCAATATTTTCATCAATTACGCATATGGTATCTTTAATCAGCGAGCTGTAAATTTTTAGATTTTTAGGAGCATTTGCCGTTATAATTTCATTAGCCTTTTCAGTTATAAAGCTCTTAATTTCACTTAACGACTTTGCCTCCTGAATTGTAACGATACCCTTCATATATTTATCAATTTTTTCTACCGCACAGCAGCGTATAATACAAACATATAACTCAAGGCAATATGTTTTTGCAACTGCCGGACTTGGTGTTGAGCTTTCAAGTGAAGAAAAAAAAGTATTAAGCAGCACTTTTGATTTATCAGCGTCACCATTTTTTACAGCATGCTCGACATTTCCATAATGCGGTCTTATGCTTATAGAATTTCTGTTGTTTTTTATTTCATTCTCATACAAAATCTTAGAATCGTCAGCATAGAACAAATATCCAAGACATTCATCCAACCGTTCATAGCCTACCGGAGCATCTGATATACGCATTATATCACTGTAGATTGCTGTAACGTCATATCCATAACACGCATAAACTATTTTCCTGATTTTTTCAAGATTTTGTATAAGCTCATAATTATCCAAAATATCTGTAATCAACAAAATATAATTGCGAAATTCAGTACATAGAAGCAATCTGTTCTCACCGATGGTTTGTTCCGTCATATTTTTCAGAAAGAACAAATCATTTTGCTCCTCAAACGGTTTTAAAATAACCATCCTTGTTTCCGTAAGGCTGTCAACATTAAATGTTTTACAATATATGTCAAAGGTTTCGGCTGTGTCGCCCAAACCCAATATGTACTCCCTAAGAAACTGTTCTCTGATTATAGGTTTTACTCGTTCAGCCTCATTAAGGACCATTTGCTCAAATTTTATTGCTGCGTCTGTACGATCCAAGCCATGTATGGTAGAATCTACCTTATACATAGTCTTCCTCCTTGCCGCTGTTTATCTGTTACTAATATTATACACGATTTTTTTTTCAATTTCAAGTATAATATTTTACCACTTAAAGACAAAATTTGAAAAAGGAGTTAATGGTTATTGGAATATATTCAGTTTATCAAAGAAAAACTCCGACAGAAACAGCTTCCATCGGAGTTACAATACATTTCTATTGCTTAAAAAGTAAATTTCTCTGAGCCCTTGGCAATAGTAACATTTGTCAAATCATAGCGATATGCACCGGCATTTTTAATATAACCGAAGCACCAAATTCTGATACCGGTAGCCTGTGACTGAACATATCCAAGATTCTCAGCGGCTCCGATAACCTTACCGTTTAAATCGGAAACCTGAACACTATACTCCTGGAATATATTATTTACAGTAATTTTTACATGATACCATTTTTCAGCCTCAATAGAAGCAACTAAAACATCTGAACCCTTATTTGAAGCCTTGATTGTAGTTGTATCAAAAACTATTGAACCTGCAATGTAGTTAGTATTTGATGTAGGGTCAGTAAAATCACCAAACATCAGCTGATATTTTCCATCGTGCATACGAACATCAAATTCACACAAACCATATTCCTTTGTGTAATTTGCAGTTGTATCTCTCTGGTACATATAGAATGAGCCTGCGCCGTAAGCGCCTTGTTTTTCTGAAATCGAATACATCTCGCAGTAGTTTACATTTCTTTGGTCATCATGCAGGAATGTTTCACCATGGCGGTCTGACGAACCCTTTGAAAGCCATGGACCACCGTCCTCAATGATGTTAAGTCCGTAATATCCTTTTTCAGCGCCGCCCACAGCACAGTCTGAAAAATCAGAATTTGTGATGTAAGTTGCCGAAGCCTCGGCGTTTGCAAGGATAGGCATAGCAGCAGCCTGAATACACATCGCAGCAGCTGCAATAATTGAAATTAATTTCTTCTTCATTTTTTATCTCCCTTTCTTTCCGTACTCATATGCCGTAATACGCATACTATCTTATTAATAATTTAATTGTAACGCATTTTCAAAAAAAATGATATATAAAAATCCGATATTATAGTTTAAAAAAAAGTAATTTATTTAATTAACCTTTTTACATTTCATCATATGCTTTTTGTTACACAGTAATAAGCTTTACATCCGCATTTGCAAGCTCATTAGTCCATTCCTCAGCGAGCTTAGCGTCTGTTACCACACAGTCAATCCTGTCAAGTCCGGAAATCTGGGGAACACCCAATCTGCCTATTTTATTCTTGTCGCACAAAAAAACCGCCGACTCACTGCAATCAAGCATAGCCTTTTTTATTTCCGCTTCCGCCTCGCTGCTGTCCACCAACCCTCTGCCGAGAGTTATACCCTTGCAGGAAAAGAAAAATTTATTTGCATAGTAATTTTCCCGGATTGTTTTTTCAGCGGTTCTGCCCACAAAAGACATATTTCTCGCCGTAAGCTGTCCACCCGTGCAGATAACATGAATATCGTTACAGTCTGAAAGCTCAGAAACAATTTTATCGGCATTTGTTATAACCGTAATGCCGAATTTATCCTTTATGCATCTGGCAAGATGCCATGCGGAGGTACTTGCGTCAAGAAAAATCGTTTCACCGTCCTTTATCAGCTCTGCCGCGCGTTGACCAATTCGCTGCTTACCCTCATAATTTATAACATCTCGCTCTGTTATCGCAAGCTCTGTGCCGCTATTGTCAACCAAAGTCGCTCCGCCGTAGGTTCGCACAAGAACACCCTGCTTTTCAAGCTTTTCCAAGTCGCCGCGAATGGTTTCTGTTGTAACATCGAATTTCTTTGCTAATTCTACCACCAAAACGCTTTTATTCTTTATTATTATCTGCTCTATCTGATTTCTTCTCTCAACCGCAAGCATATGTAATACCTCGTTTTCATTTTATGATTGTATTTTAACATACAATGCATGATTTTTCAATATTTATTATAATCTATTATAAATTATTGTTTAATCTTATGAGCAAATTCCTATAAATCAAAAAGAACAGCCCATATTAGCTGTTCTTTTTGATTTATTTTAAAATTATAGAACTGCTTCCCACAATTCAGGATGCGGATTTGCAATAACCTCAGTGTTAATCAAAACACCCTGTTCAGCGGCAATTCTTGCACCTGCTTCAACACCGGCTCTTACGTCTGCAACATCACCCGTCATCGAAACAAAGCACTTACCTGCCATACCGCGCGCAACGCGAACCTCAATAAGCTCAATATCGCCCGACTTGACAGCAGCATCAGCAGCCTGAATAGCGCTTGCGGCAGTAAATGTTTCAACTATGCCAAACGCCTTCTTTTCAGTTACAACAGCTGTACCGCATACAGCTTCATAAACGTTATCGCCAAGATTACCGATAACAAACTTATCAATCAAAGCGTCCTCCGCAATCAATTCCGCGCGGTCAACCGCCGCATGAATAGCAGAAAGCTCTCCGCCGACAATTGTAACAAATTTACCGGGGCATACCGAACCCGAGCTTATAAGCGTAACGCCGGCACTCTTTAGCATCTCATCGGTAACAACTACGCCCTTTGAAACATTTTTAACTTCAACCAAACCAATAGAATTCATATTTCATCCACCTACTTTTCTATAATAACAAATCTGTCGGTTACAGCACTGACCTTACCGTTTATGCTTGAATGCATAGTTGTACCAAGATCCTCATAAGCTGTCTGAGCAACAACCTGACCTACTGTTACCTTATCGCCGGGCTTAACCGTTGCCGCAGCAGGCTTTCCAACGTGCTGCTTGAGCTCGATATAAACCTTATCCGGATTAAATTCAATATATCTTCTTTCAACACTTGGCTTAACATATTTTCTGATACCCAGTCTATCAATAAGAACTGAAGAAGAAACAAGTCTTGATGCTCTTTCTTCTCTAACCTTTTCAGGAGCCTTATTGTTCTGACGTCTTAATCCATGCTTAGCAAGTGAGCCTTTGATTTCCATTGAAATTTTCTGCGGATCAAGCATCTGCTGGCAGGCGATTACTGTACATATACCACAACCGCAGCACAGCGCCGACTGCAAGAAGCTTTCGGAATCATTAACCTCGCTGTGAGATGCTGCGCGAACCGTTTTATGTACATGAAGGTCATATCCGAGAAGATTTCTCGGACACATATCGGAACACATCGTACAATTGCAGCAAGCTGCCGATGCACGCTTTAAAGTCATAGAAATCGGCATCTTTTTACGCTGAATAATTGAATGTGTCTTTGGAAAAACAAGAAGACCCTTTGTTGTCTTTGTGACAACATCATTTTCAATATCCACAAGCTTACCCATCATAGGTCCGCCGTTAATAATTTCCTTATCCTCAAGATTTTTATAGCCTGATGCTGCAAGCAGCTCGCTTATTTTCATGCCAATCGGCGCTTTTACGGTTATATCCTCCGGAACATCACCGCCGATTGTTATATATTTTTCCGTTACAGGCGCACTCTTCGTCAATGCCTGATGAATGTTATAAATGGTTTCAACATTTATAACCATAACGCCTACCATGACAGGAATTGAGCCTTCAGGAATAATTTTTCCCGTTGTTTCATATGTTAAAACCACCTCATCACCTGCCGGATAAATATCGGGAATTTCTTTAATTTTAACCTTTGTTCCCTCAAGCGACGCAACAATTTTAGAATCAAGAAGATGCATATTCTTACCCTTAATTCCTATAATCGCCTCATCTGCGCCCATTGTATCAATCAAAATATTCAGAGTATCTACAAGCGACTGCAAGTGATGCTCTAAAATATGATGGTCAACCATCATCAAAGGCTCACATTCTGCCGCATTTACAACAATCTGCTTCACCTTATCAGAAAATTTTCTGTGAGTCGGAAATCCGGCACCTCCCGCGCCTACAATTCCGGCCTCATAAACAATCTTTTGAAGCTCCTCAAATACCATGATGCTTCCTCCCCAAAATGTAAAATCGCTTTGACTTCATACTGCTTTAAAACTCATTTTCTGCCGCAAAAAAACACACTGCCGCGGCATCAACACAGGGCATTGCCCCAATCCTGCGCACTGTTATTTGATTTTCAGCGGTACATTATACCGCCGCTGAAAAAAGTAACTGCCCCCGATACCGCAAAGGCACCGGACATCTTATTTTTAATTATAGCGCTAAGCCTGTTTTTCATCTAAAATTCCCACGATAACTGCGTCAACCGGAACATCGGGCTTATTTAAAGCCTTTCTGGCGCTTGAACCCTCTGTGATTATTACATCTTCTCCGATACCTGCGCCCACTCCGTCAACAGCAACAAGGAATTTATCAACCAATTCATTTTTTTCGATGCATTGCACCAACATAAATTTGTAGCCTACAAGAGCTTCAAGCTTATGCGTCGATACAACGCTGCCGTATACTCTGCCAATAATCATATCTATTCATCCTTTATAACAAGTTTTTTAGGAACAGCAGTTCCCTTATAATACACAGCCAATTCGGAACACATACTCCGTATACTGTTTAATAGTTGTCTTATAACATAAGACGGATATTTAACCCTCGTTATAAATGTTATTTACTTATTCAAAATTTTAACGAAATCACCTGTTTTTATAGCACAGGCATTTGCGTCATCTGTGTCGATGTGCATCTCGGTATTAAAATCCTCTCTAACGCGAACCTGCACGTTATAAAAACGAGTCGGCTTTGAATTTTCTATTTCCACATCAACAATATCGTTATCCTTTACATCATATTTAGCTGCGTCAGCCGGAGTCATATGTATATGTCTGTTAGCAATAATGCAGCACTCATTTAAAAATACACTGCCCTTCGGTCCGACTAATGCCATAGGCGCCGAACCCTTTAACTCGCCTGAAGGACGAACCGGCGGACTAACCTTTAATTTAAAGGTATCAGTTCTTGAAATTTCAACCTGTGATTCCTTACGGACAGGACCCAACACTCTTACTCCCTCAATAGTACGAAGCGACGGACTTACAAGTGTTACACACTCCTCAGCCGCAAACTGGTCGCCCATAAGCATTTTTTTCGGTGTAAGCTCATGACCTTTACCAAATAAGGTCTCCAAATCAGCCTGTGAAAGATGCACGTGTCTTGCGGATACTCCGACTTTTATGCCTTCGCTTGCTTCCTTCTGCTTTAATATATCAACAACTGTTTTTGCAATTAAATTTTCTAAATTCTTATCCATTCCAATAATCCTCCACTGATTTGGGTTTTTTAAGATACCGCCGCAAAAAATTATTTTTGCGGCGATACCCTGTTATTAATTAAACTTCCGGTAGAATCTTTTCTACATCGCCATGTGGACGAGGAATTACGTGAACTGATACTAATTCACCTAATCTTGAGCCTGCTGCTGCGCCTGCATCTGTTGCAGCCTGAACAGCGCCGACATCACCTCTAACCATAACAGTTACCAAACCTGAACCGATTCTCTCTGTTCCGATTAATGTAACGTTTGCAGCCTTAACCATTGCATCTGCTGCCTCGATTGCTGCTACCAAACCTCTTGTTTCTACCATACCTAATGCTTCTACTGCCATTGTATTTTCCTCCTTATTTTTCGGGCATCTGCCCTAATTTACTTATTTTTTTATATCTGAAAGCCATAGGCTTTTAGAACTTATTTATTCAGACTTCTTCGGTCTGCCCCGTCTTTTTCTTGCCGGCGCTTTTGCAGCTCCGGTATCTTCTTCATTATCGGAGTCGGCTGTTTTCTTTGCAACAGCTCCGACATGAGTTCCCGCAATTTCTGATGTAGGCTCGGGTTCGTTATCCTCATCAAGATGCAGGAATTTTAAAATTTCCTCGTGAGGTCTTGCAATAACCTGCGATGCCTTGTAGCAATCGTTCTCCTTAGCCGAAGCAACTCCTGCTTCAACCGAAGCCTTTACTGCCGTAAGCTCGCCTTTAACCACGATTGTTACCAATCTTCCGCCAAGCTTTCTCTCAGTGGCAACAAATTCAACGTCTGCAACCTTGAGCATATCGTCAAGCATTATAATCGCATTTCCCAATGCGCTGACCTCAACAAGTCCCAAAGAATAATTCATAATCTCTACCTCCCCATATTAAATTGAAGGCAGGATTTTAGCGACATCATCATGTGGTCTTGGTATAACGTGCACCGCATATACCTCACCTATTTCCTTTGCAACTGCCTCGCCTGCCTCAACAGCCGCTCTGACAGCGTCAACATCGCCTTTAACCACTACATTCACCAGCCCCGAACCGATTTTTTCAGTTCCGACAAGGACTACATCCGCAGCCTTTGTCATTGCGTCGGAGGCCTCGATTGCACCGGTCAGACTTCTTGTTTCAATAAATCCAAGCGCTTGCATTTAATATCTAACTCCTTTCAACAGAGCCGTTTGGTAAAAATTCTCTAAGCAGTCTGTGCATTCAAACACATTTTATACAACGAGTGAAAACGCACAAGATGCAATGAATTTTTTCCAAACATCGTCCTCCTTAAGCATTGTTTTTTATATGACCGACCTTATCTCGTCCGACACTGACACGCAGCGCCATTTTTTGAGCATCGTCGGTAGGGCTTGCTATAACGTGCTTATTTATAAGTCCCGAAACGCTTTCGGCAGCCTGCGCCGCAGCTTCAACGCCCGCGGTAACTGCTGATACGCTGCCCTGAATTTTAACAGCCATAATCAGCGGCACCTCTACAGACTCCGCATTGGCAGGCTTGTTTGAATCAATCGCAATGACCTTTACATCAGCAGCCTTTGCAGCTGCGTCCGCCGCGGTAATTGCCGAAACAAAGCCATACATTTCGATAATTCCGATTGCTTCGTTCATAAGTAATCCTCCCTTTTCTTAAAATTCGTAACCGATACATACTCGCGTATGTATCAATCGGAAAATTTAGAATTCCTTATTCACATACGCAATCTTAAGGCCCTTCTGAGCCAGATTTGTTTCTAATGCTTCATTCATTTCATCAAGTCCGAACTTATGTGTAATCAGTTCCTTTATAGGAAGACCGATTGCATTTGCTCTCTTTAAGAAATCAAATGTTGTAGCATAATCTCTCAATGTGTAAACCCATGAGCCTACAAGTGTAATTTCCTTTGAGCAAAGGTCAAAGTGAGGATTAATTGTAGCGTCACCACCGTTAATGAAGAAGCCTAATTCACAAAGACCGCCGCCGTTTCTGATAAACTTATAGATATTGCTGTGAGCAACAGGAGAGCCTGTACACTGGAAAGCAAAATCTGCAAGATAGCCGCCGAATGCGTTCTCAACCGCACCCGTAAGAGCGTCTATACCCTTATGGTTCATAAAGTTTACAGTCTGATTTGCACCCATTCTCTTTGCAAATTCAAGACGCTGTTCGTTACCGTCAACAGCAACGATATTTTCAATACCCATCGTGCGAAGAACCGCAATACAGATAAGACCGATAGGTCCGCAGCCCTGAACAACTACTCTTGAGTTAAATCTCAGAATATTTGTAAGCTTAGCTCTTTCAACAGCGTGTACAAGAACCGCACATGGCTCAATAAGAATTCTTGAGTCAAGATCAAGATCGCTTACATTAAATACAGTTGAACCGCCTCTGATAAATATGTAATCACTGTACCAGCCGTTCAAGTGAATGTCGTCGTCAGGAAGAAGTCCGTAAACATCAGCGCCGCCTACATTCTGCTTATTAAGGTCAAACATTGTGATATCAGGATTGTCCTTGAATATCATACAAGTAACAACCTTATCACCGATATTAAGAGGCTTGCCTGCGCTGTCCTTCTTAACATTCTTGCCCATTGCAACGATTTCGCCTGTACCCTCGTGACCAAGAACTACAGGAATAAGTGAGAACGGGTCATTTTTATATTCGTGAGCATCTGTGCCGCAAACACCGCAGCCCTCAACCTTAACAAGGATGTCGTCATCGCCAAGCTCAGGGATAGGATATTCCTGAATTTCAAACTTCTTAAGAGCTGTCATCATTGCAACCCTTGCAGTTTTTGGAATAGCTCCCTTTGCGCCGCCGCATGAGCAGTTTCCGCCGCACTTTTTCTGAGGAGCAGCCGCCGGAGCGCCGCCGGTCATTTCCTTAAGAACCTGCTGTACTAATGAAGCAATTTCATTTTCATTTATAGTCAAGGTAAACCAACTCCTTTTCTTTTTAATAACGGGCATCGCCCGTTGTATATTCAAGCAGCAGTTTGCACCGCCGCATAAAAGCAATAATAATCCGCCGCACACAAAGCGCGGCTTTCATGCCTTTAATTATCAGACTATGTTTAGAGCATCCGAAAGCACGCATCTTCTCTGACGCGTAAAGCTTCTCGGTGATGTAATACCCTCACCTGTAGGACCTGCAATCGTAAAGGTTGTCCAGCCCTCGGCATTGAAGCCGATTCCCGCATATGACGGAGCATTCTTTACAAAAATTGTTGTACAAATTGCCTTTGCATACTGCGTCATATGATCAACATTCTTTGAATGAAGATGCGCACTGTGACGATTGCCGTGTTCAGCCTTAACTGCCATTTCAACAGCTTCCTCAAATGTGTCTACTCTTACAATAGGAAGAATAGGCATCATAAGCTCTGTCTGAACAAAAGCCTGTGAAAATTCTGTTTCACATATAATACATCTTACGTCATCCTTTGCTTGAATACCAATCTGCGCAAGGATTTTCTTAGCGTCACGGCCAACCCAGTCCTTATTGATAACGCGTCTTGGCTTATCGCCCTCTTTTTTAGGCTTTGACCATACAAGAACAACGTCCTCAAGCTGCTTAACCTGCTGCTCGTTGATAAGATATGCACCGTTTTTAATCATATGATGAATTAATTCATCTGCAACATTTCTCATTACAAAGCATTCCTTCTCAGCAATACACGGAAGGTTATTATCAAAGGTACATCCATCGATAATGTCCTTGCCCGCCTTAGGAATATCCGCTGTATCGTCAACTACAACCGGAGGATTGCCCGCACCTGCGCCGATTGCCTTCTTGCCGGATGAAAGAAGCATTTTTACAACACCCGGTCCGCCTGTTGCAACAAGCATTCTTACAGACGGGTCATTCACCATCTTATTAGATGTTTCCATTGTAGGATTAGCAACAGTGGCAACGATATTTTCAGGACCTCCTGCCGCAAGAACGGCTCTGTTTACAAGATCTACCGCATACGCTGAAATTCTCTTTGCGTGTGGATGAGGATTGAACAAAACACCGTTACCGCCGGCAAGCATACAGATACTGTTACAGATTACTGTACAGCTTGGATTTGTTGACGGTGTGATTGCGCCGATAATTCCGAACGGAGCCATCTCAACAAGCGTCAGACCTCTGTCGCCTGCAAGAGCTCTTGTTTCAAGATCTGACGTACCCAAGGTTTTATCTGCAACAAGATGATGCTTTAAAATCTTATGATAAACGTTACCCATCTTTGTATCCTCAACAGCAAGCTTTGCCATTGTTTCAGCCTCTTCATGAGTTAAACGTCTGATTTCATTTATTATGTTTTCTCTCTGTTCTTTATTATAATGTCTAAAAACTGTGTAAGCCTTGTTACAAGCCGCAATAGCTTCCTCCATTGTATCGAAAACACCAATTTGCTTTCTTTTCGGCTTAACGTCATAAGCTGACAAATCCATGCCTGATAATACGTTTTTAACAATTTCGCTTACCTTTTTTTCGTCTACCATGAAAAACTCTGACCTCCTTTATTTAATTCTTGCCCGGAAATACTCCGCTCCCAGCTTAGAAAGGACTATATCCTGCTCCTTTGTTCCACCCGAAACGCCTATTCCGCCAAAAATCTTTCCATTGCTCGACAGAGGCTCACCGCCGCCGAGAAGCATAATTCCGTTTCCGTTAGTCAATCCGTCAAGCGCGCCGCCTCTTGATTCCCTCAAAGCAGCGTCTGTAGACATCTTTAGTGCAACCGCAGTATATGCCTTATCCTGAGATACTTTAATGCTTGCTATGTAGCTGTCCTCCATTGCGTGAAGCAATATGAGATTTGCGCCATCGTCACAAAGCGCAATTACCGCATTGACACCAAGTTGTTCAGCCGCTCTTTCCACCGCATAGGAAATTTCCTTTGCAAGATTAAGCGTCAGCTTGTCATAGCACGGAACCGGTTCGATTTTTGCCTTATTTCCGGATTCTGATACCGTAATTTTCGGATTTTTTTTTGTTTCTACAGATTTATTTTCAGGAGGCGCCGTATGCAGATTTTTAGCAACCGCATCAAGCATTTCATCTATTGATTTCAATGTTCATGTCCTCCCTGCTCATTCTTATTTATTGTACTGCTCCAATACCTTCTTTGTTACCTCGGCTACAAGGCTTTCCAAATCCTTGTTGTTTGAAGCTGTAGTCGGACAAACCTGTGAAGGAAGCGGCTGGAAGCCATGATATGCCGCCGATGATTCTACACCGTACTTTTCATTTGCTTCTGTAGGTGACATTGAGCAAGTATCATCACCAGCATAGCAGCCCGGACAAAGCTTTTCCATTGGGTGCTTACCCGGAACGCCAAACTGCTTTCTAAGGTCAACAAGCTTCTTAACCTCACCGCAAGGAATTTCCTTTTCACCGCCAAGCATTCTTGCGTAGAATAACAGCTTAGCATAAAATTCTGTTGATTCCATTCTGAAAAATGCAGTATTAAGGTCGCATCCGAATGAAAGCGCACCGTGGTTTGCAAGAAGAACTGCGTCGTAATCCTGAAGATACGGTTCAAGTGATTCAGGGATTTCCATTGTTGACGGTGTACCGTACTGAGCGATAGGCACTGCGCCAAGGAAGATAATGGCCTCAGGCATTATTAGCTTATCAAGCGGAATACCTGCGATAGCAAATGATGTGGCAATCGGAGGATGAGCGTGAACAACAGCCTTTACGTCAGGTCTCTGCTCATATACCTTAAGATGCATCTTAAATTCCGATGAAGGCTTCCAAGGACCGTTAGCCTCCTTAAGATTACCCTTGCCGTCAACCTTACAAATCATATCAGGAGTCATAAATCCCTTTGATACGCCTGTTGGAGTCACGAAGTATGTATCCTTATCTATCTGAACTGAAAAGTTACCGTCATTTGCGGCAACAAAACCGTCATTATAGATTTTCTTACCAACTTCGCATAGTTCTTTTTTGATTTCGTAATCAGATTTGAACATGTTTTTCCCTCTTTTCTTTGTTTTATTTGGTTTTATTTTGTTTTTCTTTTATTATACATCTTTTTACTATAGTTGTAAAGAGGATTTTGACCTATTTTTACAGGTTTTTTTAACCATAGCCGCATCATGCACAGCTATACTATAAGATGTTATTATAATATCACAAAAACCATATGTTTTGCAAGTGTTTTTGCAGTATTTTTGCACAATTTTTTTTACTTTTTATGTGAATTACCATTTTACACAAAATTCTATATCCTTTTTTGTGCATTGTAACTAAAATGTAATTTCATTGTAAAATAATTGTAAAACAAACATCAAAAAAGGATTTTGCAGCTGCAAAATCCTTTTTATTCGCTATTAATTTCCGCATTCAATACTTATTTCGTTGAATACCTTTAGATAATCATTAATGGTTTTACCGATTTTTTCTTCGCCGCTTACGTCCATAATTGCGTTGCCGTCATGCATCATAATTGTACGCGTACCGTATTCGATGGCATGGCGGAGATTATGTGTTACCATAAGCGTTGTTATGTTCTTTTCCCTTACAATTTTTTCCGTCAGCATCATAACCGTATCCGAGGATTTCGGATCAAGTGCCGCCGTATGCTCATCAAGCAGCAACAAGTCAGGTCTTATCATTGTTGCCATGATCAGTGCAAGAGCCTGTCTTTGTCCGCCCGACAATGAACCTGCCGGAGTAGAAAGACGGTTTTCTAACCCCATACCCAACAGCTCAAGCTGTGAGCAATAAAAATCCTTTCTCTGACGGTTTAACCCAAAGGATAAACCAAAAGTCTTACCCTTATTATCCGCAATCGACATATTTTCCCAAATTGTCATTGACGGGCAGGTTCCCATTGACGGATTTTGAAAAACTCTGCCAATCTTCTTCGCGCGTTTAAAGTTTTTCTGATTATTAAGCACTGCTCCATCAAGAACAACATTTCCGCCGTCAATAGGCATATCACCCGAAATAATATTAAGCATTGTTGTTTTTCCCGAACCGTTTGAGCCGATAACTCCCACAAAATCGCCGTCATTTATTGTCAGGTTGAAATCCGAGAAAAGCACCTTTTCATCAATTGTTCCCTGATTAAAGGTTTTGTATATGTTTGAAAGCTCAAGCATTTTCTTTCACCCCGGCTTTCTTTTTCTTTAACACAAACTCATTGAGCACAAGCGTTGCGATAAATAAAATCGTTATCATAAGATTTGTATCCTGCGACCGCAGACCTAACGCAAGCGCAATTGAGATACAAGCCTTATACGCAATCATGCCGAATAAAACGCCTGTTGTTACACGCAGGAATTTAACCTTCTTAAATACCGTTGCGCCGATAATAACCGCCGCAAGTCCCATAACAACAGTACCCGTACCCGAACCGACATTAAATGCCTTTCCATACTGACAGTAAACAGCTCCGGCAAGGGCTACAAGCCCATTTGCAATCGAAAGACCTATTATCTTGATAGTTCCGGGATTTTGCGCAAGTGTTATCACAAGTCCCTCATTATCGCCGACACTTCTCAATAAAAATCCCGACTTAGTACGCATATACCAATCCAGCGCAAACTTTGCAGCCAAGGCGATTACAAGTATAACAATCAGCTTTGAATACAATGCAAAATGTCCGTCACCAAACAGGAAGGCTGTCTGAGAAAAAATAGTGGTTGTATCCATACTCAGAAAATCTGACGCCTTTCCGACAATACTGTAATTTATTGAATACAGCGCCGTCATGGTAAGAATACCGCAAAGCAGATTTCGTATTTTTAGTTTTACGTTTAACAGTCCGGTAAACGCGCCGGCAATACAGCCTGCCGCAAAAGCCGCAAGAAGCGCCAGCCACGGATTAAGACCGTTATTAATCATAACGAAGCATACTGCAATACCGAGAGGGAATGTTCCGTCCACAGATAAATCGGGGAAATCAAGTATGGTATAGGTGATATACACACCCATAGCCATTATTCCATAAATTAGGCCCTGCTCAAGTATACCGATAATTAAGCTTTCTATCACTGCTCAGAAGGAGCATTTTTGACCTCAGCTCTATCTGTGATTGACTGTGGTATTGTTACTCCTATTTTTTCTGCTGCGTCTGTGTTAATTGTAATCTTGCTCTCTGTCATAGTTTCATAAGGAATTGTTGTAATGTCCTCGCCTTTTAGCACTCTTGCAGCCATAACGCCTGCCTTTTTGCCAAGCTCAATATAGTCTATACCGGCTGAAGCGATACAGCCGTTTCCAACCTGTTCTTCCTCGCTGCCGAATACAGGAATATTTTTTGCAGTCGCTTTTTCGATAAGTACAGGAAGGTTTGCAACAACTGTGTTGTCTGTCATGTTTGAGATACAGTCAACCTCACTTACAAGCAAATCTACAGCCTGAGGAATTTCTGCGGCGTTTGTGATACCCTTTTCCACAAGCTCAAAGCCGTATTCGCCGACTTTTTCCTTATAGCTTTCGATTGTCGAAACGGAGTTTGCCTCGCTTGTTGTGTAAAGAATACCAATCTTCTTTGCATCCGGAAGCATTTCACGAATAAGCTTTAGCTGCTCGTCAACAGGAAGCATATCACTTACGCCTGTAATGCCTTCCATAGCCTCTGTTTCGCTTGTTGCAAGCTTTGCGGCTACAGGGTCTGAAACAGCGTTAAAAATTACAGGAATTTTTACTTCATATGCCGCGTTATAGCAAGCCTGCGCCGACGGTGTTGCGATACCGCATACAAGGTCAACACCCTGAGCGACAAATTGCTGTGCAATCTGTGTGTTGGTTGCGTCATCGCCCTTCGCGCTCTGCGCTGTGAACTCATAATTGATACCTTCTTCTTCAAGTCCCTGCTTGAAGCCCTCGCGGCAGTTGTCAAGCGATGGATGGTCCGCATACTGCAAAACGCCTATCTTATATGTTTTTCCTCCTTCGCTGTTTGAAGTATTAACTGCATATTCGCAGCCTGTCATTGTTGCCGCGCATAAAACAGCCGCCATTCCCATTGCCATTACTTTTCTTAGTGATTTCATATTTATTGCCCCTTTCATAAAAAAACCTTTGAACAGAATAGTCCAAAGGGTATACGTCAATAGCTATACTCATCTGTTCTAATCCGCTCTCATCTCAACTCTGCTGTGATAACAGTATTCTGTTATCCAAAAAGCTTTCTCCAATGCCCTCCGGCAAAGGTTCTCTGAAAACTTTTTATATATTATACTAAACAAGGTATGATTTGTCAAGCAAATTGCGGAATTTCCTATATTTTTCTTGTGAACGGCAATTATATATGTTATAATAAATATATTAAGCCGCAGCTGCGGCAATACCTCGGAGGCAGTATTATGGAAGAAGAATTAATGAAATTACAGGAACGCGCAATAAAAGATCCGGAGCTTAAATCATCGCTTCTAAAAACACGCACAGCGGATGATCCGGTGCGTGCCTTTTGCGATAAGTGTCAGGAGCTGGGATATAATATAACCGTTTACGAGCTTCTGACAATGGGTCAGTCCTTCTGCGAGGCAATGCTCAGAAGCGTCAACGGCGGAGGAGTCGAGGCGCCCGATGAATGGGACGATTTTTATGAAATGTTTTTCGACGCACTGAAACGGTCGGAATAACTCATTTTGCGGCAGGAAATTTAACTGTAAACAACGTGTATTCATCTTTTTTTGATTCAGCGGATATGGTTCCCTTTGAGGCTTCGGCAATCGCCTTTGCGATTGCAAGTCCCAAACCGTATCCGCCGCTGTTACGCGAGCGGGATTTATCGGAACGGTAGAACCGCTCAAAAATCTGCTTAATATCCTTCTCTTCAATACCCTGGCCGGTATTTCTGACAGTAAGCACAGTATACGGTGCTCTTGCTTCATGTACGAGCTTTATAATAATATCACCGTCCTGAGGTGTGTATTTTATTGCATTGTCAAGCAATATCATAACAAGCTGCTTAAGCTGTTCAGGTGATGAATACACATAAATATCCGGCGTAATATCGTAATAAAGCTTTATGTTTTTCTCAAAAACAACCGCTTCCATTGTAAGAATTACATTCTCAATCACGTCAGAGAAGGATATCTTGTCAAACACAATATTATTATCATCGTAATCCAGTCTTGCAAGATACAGCAAATCATTTGTAAGCTTTGTCATCCGCTCCGCTTCGCTTTTTATATAAAAAAGCCATTTTTTTTCATCGTCAATGGTGCTGTCGCCATGCGAAAGCAGAACATCTATATTTGTATTAATTGTAGTGAGTGGTGTTCTAAGCTCGTGCGATGCGTCAGCCACAAACTGCTTCTGCTTATTATACGATTCCTCAATTGGTTTTATTGAGCGGTTTGCGTTGTAAAGACTGATTAAAAATACAATTGTAAGCGCTGTTAAGCCGACAAAGAAAAGTATTAATATAAGGTGAAAAAGTATATTATGCTCCACAGAGGTATCAGTAAACGCAACAATATATTTTTCAGGCAGTTCTATACGCTTGTATTTCCAATATCTGTCTGAGTCTTTTATAGTACCCGTATCCGATTCGCCGCTTATAATGGATGATATTTGCTCCTCGTAAAAATTGTCGGACAAAGAGAAAGATAAGTCTATGTCTGTTATATTTCCGTCCTTGTCAGCAGTAACTGTAAATGAAATATTCGGTTCAAAATTATCCGGTCTTTGATGTGTGCTTTCTGACGGAGAATTTTTCATTACCCGCGGCTGTCTGTCAGCTTTCAAATCAGGAACAGCTTTGGGAGCAGCTTTGTCAAGTATGCGGTCCAGTCTTATTGTAATATCGCGCTGCACATTGTGAGCTGTTGTTATGTAAATAACCGAAAAGCTGCCCAGTATCAGCGCCGCAATCATAATTATATTCACTATAAGTAATTTATTTTTAAGCTTCTTAAACATATGCTACTCCTTTAAGATATATCCCACTCCGCGCACTGTATTTATTGTTACCGACGAATGAACAAACTTCAGCTTTTTACGCAGAAACGAAATATAAACCTCCACATGATTAGATTCAGCTTCACTGTCAAAGCCCCATAATTTTTCTATAATCTGCTCTTTTGAAGCGACAATGTTTTTATGAAGAATAAGATATTCAAGCAATTCATATTCCTTTAAGGTCAGATTAATTTCATTTGTATTTCCGGAAAGCGTGAGCGAGGACATATTAAGTGTTATATCCCCGAATTTGAGAGTGCTGCTGCTTTCGGATATTTCTCCGCGGCGTCTGCCCAACGCCCGTATACGCGCCAGAAGCTCCTCCGTGCTGAAGGGCTTTGCAAGATAATCATCAGCACCGCAGTCAAGACCATGTACCTTGTCTGCAATCTCACCTTTTGCTGTAAGCAGTATTACCGGAACATCAAGCCCCTCTCTGCGTATAGTTTTGAGAATAGTGATACCATCAATCTTTGGAAGCATTATATCAAGAACTATAACATCATAAATATCGCTTAACGCATTATCCAGTCCGCTTTCGCCGTCGTTTGAAACATCCACTGTATAGTTATTTTTTTTCAGTATATGTGATAACGCTTCTGCAAGATGCACTTCATCTTCAACAACAAGTATTCGCATTGTTTTTTTATTCCTTTCCTTGTAGGATTTGTTATGATCATATCATAGAAATCTTAAATTCAGCTTAAAAATAAAGCTCAAAAAAATATGCCGGCTGTTGCAATTATTCACATTTTGTTATATAATGAATATATATAACCTAAAATAACATTTTTTAGCAGGAGCATAATATGAGCAAGGATAAACAGTTATTCATTAATATAATAGCAAGCTTTGTATCTTTCTTTATATCGGCGGGAATAAATTTCTTTCTGTCGCGGTATATAGTTCAGAATGTGGGTGCGGAAGCATATGGCTTTATTCAGGTTTCAAACACCTTTTTGTCATATTTCTCAGTTATTACGGTTGCCCTTAACTGTATGTCGAGCCGTTTTATTTCCGTGTCGTATTTCAGAGGAGAGTCCAAGGAAGCGAGCGGTTATTTCAGTTCGACATTCTTTTCAAATTTAATATTAAGCGCATTTTTTACACCAATATTTTTAATTGTTGTGCTTAATTTGCATAAGCTTGTAAACATAAGCCCAAATCTTGTGCTTGACGTTCAGTTTCTGCTGGGTTTTACCTGCATAAACTTTATTGTAGGAGTATTAACGACAAATCTCAGCGTTTCCTATTACATAAAGAATAAGCTGTATATTTCTTCTCTTATAAGCATTGCGGGATATATACTCCGTGCGCTGCTGCTGCTGTTTTTATTCAGCAGCTTTAAGCCGTACGTCGCATACACTGCCGTTGTTATGCTTATTGTAACGCTTTTTACACAGTTGTGCAATATTTATTTTAAAAATAAGCTTATTCCGGATTTAAAAATTCAGTTCAGTAAATTCAGCTATGCCAAGGTAAAAACACTTATTACCTCCGGAATATGGACAAGCATTACAAGACTGGGAACAATTCTCTCTGAGGGACTTGACCTTTTAATGTCAAATCTTTTCCTCAGCGCCGGCGAAATGGGAATATTGGCTATCGCAAAAACAATTCCAAATATGATAAGCAATATTTTAAATACAATGATAGGCACATTTTTGCCTAATCTTACAAAATTGTACGCGGAAAATAAGATACCCGAGCTTATTAAAGAAATAAAATATTCCATGAGTATAATAGGACTTATTATTAATATTCCCATAGGAATATTAATCGGCTTTGGAAGCGCAATATTCTATTTATGGGTTCCAAGTCAGAATGCGCTGTATCTTCAGATATTATCAGTGCTTACCATTATGCCGTGGGCAATTATAGGACAGGTGTCAATTATTCATAATGTATTTACAATTATAAACAGAATAAAAGTACATTCTATTCTTGTCTGCATCACGGGACTGCTGAATGTGGCAATAGTATACATACTTTTAAAAACAACGCATCTGGGACTTTTCGCGGTTGCAAGCGTTAGCTCTGTAATGACTATCATGAGAGATTTGCTGTATACCGTACCTTACGGGGCAATGTATCTTAAATGCAATCGGTTTACGTTCTTCCCCGACGTGTTAAAATCAATTATATCTGTTATAGCAATAAGTGTTATTTCAATGATAATGAAAAAAATTATGCCGTGGGTTTCATGGAAGTATTTAATACTAAACATAGGTATAACTGCAATTTTAGGATTTATATTTAATGTAATGTTTGTTCTGAATAATAAAACCCGCAGACATTTATTTAATATGATAAAAGAAAAACTGAAAAAAAATTAATAAAAAGAATTTTACTTTTAAGGTTTATTTAAGGAAATGCTGTTAGGATAATAACTGTAATCGAAAGTTTTTAAAAATTTTTTAAATACTTCCATTTTCAATTAGAGCTTTCCGAATAGTATTAAAGGAATGGTAAATAAAAATGTCGAAAGGAGAAACAATAATGGCGATTGAGGTTTTTAATCGTTTTGAAAATAAATATATGCTGGATACAAAAACCTTTGAGAAAATATGCAAGGTTATGGATGAGCATATGATTCTTGATGGGTATTGCACCAATCATCAATATTATACAATTTCAAATATTTATTATGACACTCCCGACAACAGTCTTATAAGAGAATCCTTGTCAAAGCCGGTATATAAGGAAAAACTCAGACTTCGCGCATACGGAGTTCCGGATATTGATACAAGGGTATATCTTGAGATTAAAAAGAAATTTAACGGGCTTGTTAATAAAAGAAGAACTGTTCTGCGCCTGGATGAAGCATACGATTTTCTTGCAACCTCTAAAAAGCCGGAGCTTCAGAATTATATGAATGAGCAGGTGCTTAATGAACTGGATTATTTCCTTAATAATTACAGTCTTGAACCAAAGGTCTACATAGCATATGACAGAATTGCATATTTTGAAAAGGATAATGATGATTTGAGAATTTCATTTGATACAAATATCCGAACAAGAAGATATGATTTAAGTCTTGAAGCCGGGGATTACGGCGAAAGACTTCTCCCCGATGATGTGTGGCTTATGGAAATTAAAACAAGCCGCGCAATGCCGATGTGGCTATGCGATATGCTTACAGAGCTTCAGGTTTATCACAGTAGTTTTTCAAAATACGGAACAGAATTTGAACGTACACTAAAAAAAGAAAAGACATTAACAAAAAAAGAAAATGTATATAAATTCAAGTCACGGCAGGCAGTATAGAGCTAATGCGCGTGCAGAAAGGCGATGAATATAAACAATGACAGACAATATACTTAATACGGTATCAGAGAATATTACAGGCAATCTTACTGTATCAAGCGCGGCGATTGCTATGATTTCAGCGTTGATTTTCGGACTGGTAATAAGTCTTACATATATGTTTACTCATAAGGAAACATATCAACAGAGTATGGCGGTAACTCTTACTATGCTCCCGATAATTCTTTCTGTAATTATTCTGTTTGTGGGCAGCAACGTTGCAAGAGCATTTTCTCTTGCCGGAACACTTTCCATTATCAGATTCCGTTCAGCGCCCGGAGATCCCGTTGATATAGGATATATATTCTTTGATATTGCGGCAGGTCTTGCCTGCGGTGTGGGACTGTATATATACGGCGCGGCATTTGTAGTGGTTCTTTGTGTTTTCCTTATAGCTTTGAGCAAGACAAATTATGCAAAGCCAAAGGCACATTCCAAGCATTTAAAAATTACAATTCCCGAAAATCTTGATTATCAGGGTGTGTTTAATGATATTCTTGATAAATACACATCAACCTACTACCTGCAAAAGGTAAGAACTACCGATTTGGGTTCGCTCTACGAGCTTGTATATTTTGTAAAAATGAAAAAGGATGCGGACGAAAAGCAGTTTATAGATGAGTTAAGATGCAGAAACGGTAATCTTAATATAGTTCTTTCAATGGCGTCAAATGACCCTTACGGTATTTAACAGTAGAATAAAAAAACAAACGGGCTGATACAATAAAAAGTATCAGCCCTCTTTTATGGTACAAATTATTGATTTAACGGTATAGCTTTTTTAAATACCAACTTTCCCCTATCATACAGGAAGCGGATTTCCGAGTTTTTGCATAAGCTCATTCGCGCGCCGAAGCTGTCTGAATCTGTATTCCTCAACCCAATGAGTATCCGAGCCTATACTCACTTTAATTCCGCTGTTTCTTACCATATACTGCTTTTTTGCATTAGTCAGAAAGTCATAATAATAATTGTAATTTCCGGATATATTCAATTCCCAAAAAATATCGTTTTTTCTCATCTCTTTAAGCAAATCAAGTCCATACCTTTCAGACAAAGCAAAAATATCCGTATGTGCCAGTCCGGCTTTACACTTAAAAAGCTTACGCCACTCCAAAAACTCAAAAAAGTCCATTGCTCTTAAATCGTCAAGACTCTCAAACAAAACATAGTCAAACTGTTCCGTACCGCTTGCAAGCAAATCGGACGGCTTTGGACGAGTACCAATTTCAAGACCGCAAAGAACCTTTATTTTATCACGATATTTGATTTTACAATGCTGTATGTATTCAAAATATTCAGTGAGCTTTTCCCCAATGGAAAACTGATGATCGGTAATTCCGATAACGTCAATACTATGAGCAATAGCGTTTTCAATTATTTCCTCCGGCGTATTTGTGCCGTCATAGCTGAAAACAGTATGATTATGCAAATCTACCGTGTACACCGTACTCACTCCAATCGTAAATATTATTGCCTTGATTATATCATATTCACAGATAAATTACAAGAGCAAATGTTATGCGGGCTTTATTTATTGCTATATAAAAAATCTTGCATTATAATATCTTTTAGGTTATAATTTTAATAGAAAAAATTTTATACGAGGTGATAAAAATGAAAACCAAAGCAAGAATTCTAACTATTGCCGCAGCACTGTCAATCACAGTATCATCAGCGACTGCTTCATTTGCCGATACCGAACCGGCAGGAAATCCTTTTTCGGATACATATGGTAAGTGGTATGAGGACTCCGTATCATATGTATATTCGCAAGGCCTGCTTAAAGGCTTTGAGGATTCGCTGTTTCATCCGGAATCAAACATTTCAAGAGCTGAGCTCGCCACGATTCTTTACAGACTGTACTGCGAAAGCGAAAATTCACCATTAATGACTCCGTCGCCTACATCAAAATGGTATGAGCCGGCAATGAACTGGGCTGCCAGAGCATTGGTTACGGAAAATATCATAACCGATAATGACACCGACCCTGACAAATCATTAGAAAGAGAAGAAATAATCTCCATGGTTTACAAGGCATATACACTGAGCCACGAACCGGGAGAGCTGTCCGAGCTTACACAGTTCAGCGACAGTAACCTGTCATCACCATATGCCGCAGATGCATTAAAATGGGCGGTTAAAAATCAAATCATCATGGGTGACGACAAGCAAATGCTAAATCCCAAAAACAACGTCACACGCGGCGAAACCTCCGCAATTATTGAACGGTATCTCAAAAACTGCGATTTTGAAGCAAAAAAAGAGAACAACACAAGCATTCCAAATCCTATAGAAAGCTTCGCAATGCTTGAGGATGCCGAAAGAGCAGCCGGATATGATTTTCCTGTAATAAATCTTATTGATTTTAAGGCTGATTCATATAATGTTATCAACAAAAACAACATTAAAAATTCAATAATAGAGGTAATCGGCACATATCAGGGCAAAAGAACAGAAATCCGCACAGGTATGGGCGATAGAGCCATATCCGGAATTTACGGCGGCGAAGCGCTTGAGGACGGAATTGAAGGAATAAGCGTTGATTTTATGCAGTACGAAGATATAATTTACGCCGAATGGGCAAGAGATATAGATGAAGAAATCTACTGCTACAGCGTAGCAATAGAAAATGGAACTATCGAGGATATAAGTAAATTTGTAAACGAAATCGGCGCTGATGTGCTTATTCCGATTTCAACACCGCAGCCATCAGATAATACAAATTCATCAGTATCAATCGCAAATCCCATAAAAAATTATAGCAGTATTATTGACGCGCAGAATGCGGTTAATCTTGCATTTCCCGATATAAGCATTGATGAATTTACACCAAATAAATTTTACACAATTAACGAAAGTGATTTAATGTATGCAATAGTTGCCGAAAAAGGAAGCTTTAACGGAAAAGCAACCGAAATCCGAATGGGACTTGGCGACCGCGATATTTCAGGCATTTACGGCAGTGAAAGTATCCCTGAAGCACCCGGTATTTACAGCGTCTTATACCGCAAATATAATGACACCGCCTATGCGACATGGTCAGTTACAATCGATAATGTGATTTATTGCTACAGCGTATCGATAGAAAAAGGAACTGTCGAGGATTTGAATTTATTTGTAGATTCAATCGGAGCTGAAGCATTAATTAACTGAAAAAGCGTTTCGGAAATTCCGAAACGCTTTTATAATTAAATCAAATTACTTGTTTAAAGCTTCATTAACTGCAACCGCAATAGCAACAGTCATACCAACCATTGGGTTGTTGCCGGCTCCTATAAGTCCCATCATTTCAACATGAGCCGGAACTGATGATGAACCTGCAAACTGAGCGTCACTATGCATTCTGCCCATTGTATCTGTCATACCGTATGAAGCAGGACCTGCAGCCATGTTATCAGGATGAAGTGTACGTCCTGTACCGCCGCCTGATGCAACT
>JALEPO010000122.1 GCA_022768695.1 Clostridia bacterium | reverse complement strand
TGTGGCAACTCCATACGTTGTATTTGTATCAGAGTCAGTCACACTCGTTTCACTGCCGTCACTTCCCGTCAGCTTGATTGTTGATCCTGTTTTTGTTAATTGATATGTCGTATTGCTGTCAGTGGTCTTGAAGCCGCTGTCGTTCGTCAGCTGACTTGTTTTACTCGGAATTGTAGGCTTGTTGCTTAAATCGGTATAACTGCCGGTAAAAGCAACGGTTTTCAAATCTGCAAACCACTTTGCAATCTTGCCGAAAAACACGGATAGTTTTTCACCCGATGTAAGATTGCTTCGTACAGCAGCCTGAGTAAAAGCCGCTGAAGTATCAGACACATCGCCGTCTATATCGATTTTACCGTCAAGCGTGTTTATCTCTGCACTTCTCTGATACATTCCATTCTCATATGGTATTATACATGAATCCTCAGAAAAAAGACTGGATATTTGATACTTGCCGTAATCCGGACTGTCTATATCATCATTAAGACTTACATTCGTGGTATACCAGCCAAAAGTGAAGGTCCATACACTTCCATTAACATTGCTTTCTATTTCCAAGTTATATGATGTAAACACCTCAACCGTATTTGACGCAGCATCGTAGCTTATGCATATATAAACACGATCATTTCCCGCTCCGTATTTGATTGTGTATATCGGCAAATTAATGAGCTGGATTCCGTTTACGCTTATATGATGATTCAAATTAATATCCACAGCCACTATATCCTCGTATTCATTGGGCAGATATGGTTCTGACATAGTGCCGTCGCATATAAAGCGCACTTCTTTTTTGGTATCCATTTTCTTTATAGCCTTAGTAATCACTAAGTTTTCAACAGGATTTGCAGATACAAGCGAAAGCTCGTTATCCACTTTACATACTGCATTATTTTCAAGAGCCGCAATACGATTACCGAAATCTGTATCCTTGTTCTGAAAATCATTTAGCTTATTCTTCAAATCAGATGAAAGCTTTACATCGGTTACATTTCCATCCTTGATATGCGATGTCTGTACTGCCTGAGGACATATTTTATCAGATGTTACCGCATATTGAGCAAGCTGTGCTTCGCCAACTGAATAATCAGCAAGCTGCTCCGTTCCTACAGCCTTATCAGCAAGCTGCTCTTTTCCTACAACCTTATTATCAAGCTGGGCCGTTCCTACAGCCTTGTCAGCAATTTTTATGCGGGTTACACTCTTGTCAGGATGGTCTATCGTTTGAGCGCCGGTATGAGCCGACATAGCCTTATCAAGCTTATTATATGCCGAGTCAATTTTTGAATTAATATCACTTTTTGTTTTTTCAAAGTCCGCAACATGACTGTTGAAATTATCCTGCACTGTCTGAAAATTTGTCCTGACCTGCTTCCACCAATCCTTTAAAAGAGTTGCGCCGCTGAAATTAAAATTCAAATTCATTCAACCACTACCTCCTCCACTAAAATCTTTTTACCGTTTATATAAAGTTCTCCGTTTTGTTCATTAATTTTAATACCTGCCACGGTTAAGTAAGGAGCGTCTACTGCTCCGGAGAATTCTCTGTCCCCGTTGGAATTTATGCCTATCCCCTCTACATTGACATTTCCTGCAATACTCATCGCCCTTACTTTTCCGCTTCCTGTTGAAATCTTTCTGTATCTTTTAGAAAGCGTCCCCATCTGATCAAGATAGAAAAACAGATCTTTTTTTATTCGTCCTATCGATACCTCCGTCTGCCGCGGTTCCATAGGATAGCGTTTAATTTTAATTATACGTTCCCTTATAAGCTCATCACCGTCAGCAACAATAACCGTATCTCCGATTGACAGCTTTTCAAAATCACCGTATTCCGCAAGCCGTGACAAATCGATTATATCTCCCGAAATATTAATATCGGGAACATCTATTCTGTCTGCATTTTCACTGTCAAATTCCCACCTTGCGCGGTTAAGAATTTTTTCGGGAGAAACATAGTCGCTGTAATCCGCAAATCCCTCGCGGATTCCGTAAACGTCAGCATTTGCACTTTCTATGTATTGCTTACCGCCGTTTACAGAACCAATATGAGCGTCATTGCTTCCGTAAGGATATAAACGCGTAACAAGATTTGTAATATCACGTTCAACAGAAAGATTAGACATATTTTTTCCCAGTCGCAGCCGCAGACCGTTATCTTTCCCAATCCGTTCCACCAGTGCGATTTTATAATTATCCGCGAAAACCTCTCCTTTGCCGCAATTTTTTATTACAGCAGTCATAACATCATACGGATTTGTTTTGTCCTCCGAGAAGAAGTCGATTTTAAATCCATCATAGTCAACTCTAACCATACCTCTTTGCTCCAGCTCACTGTCTGTAAAAAAAGTAAACGGTGAGGATGAAAATGCTCTTTTTATAATTTCAGTAGGTGTGCACCCTATCATATCCGGAAGATTTTGTATATGTATTTTAGGTGCGTCAGCATTATACACATGACAGCATTGCGCATTTAAAAAGCATTCACCCTTAAATGAGCGATTAAGCTTCATAATGCGGTACGCCTGACCTTCACATACAACAATCATATTTTCTTTAATTAAAGCAGCCTTTTCATCAGACATAGGGTAATCAAATTTCAGTGTACGATTTCCGTTTATTTCATAAGATACCTGAACATTTACAGAATCATTCAGCGTTGCTGTCTGACCCGTTTCAAAGCTTACGGAATCATGTTCAAACAGTCTGAGCATTGCTTTCACTCCAATCCACGTCATCAAAATCAAAATTATATACAAACCGCGGCTCATATTCTACAGTAACCGTAGCATTGCCATTAACATAAGCGGAGATATTTACTGTCCCCACAGTTTCATCAATATCAAAAAAATTACCGCTTACGTTTTTCATAAGTGATAAATTTTCCGAATTATACACAACACACCGCTTAAAATCTATAACAATTTCACTTTCTGCGGCATTTACCGACAAGCCTTTTGTACCATATCCCACAGTAACATTTTTTATGTCCCCGACAAATCTTATAACAGGCCTTATATATACATTTCCCGCGTTTAGTACCTTCATAGTGCAGGCGACATTTTTATATGTGTTTACGCCGCCCGTAAGCTGCCATTCAAACCTACTTGGAACATCCACAGGAATATTGCTTTCAAGCCCAATTACAGAGCTTAAATCCGGACCGTTGGCAGTATCAAAAAAGCATCTGCTAAACGGCTCCACTCTGAATACAGCCGTGAGGGCTGCTTTTCTTCCACGAAGCTCGGGAACAAACCCCAACTCTGATATCACCCTTGCATTCCATTTAACAAACGGCATATCATCAAAAGACAGCTCGCCGCCGCCTCTGAGCCATACCGCTATTTGTGAAACCTTTTTTTCAAGTGAGCGCAGATTATCCGCACTCACTTGAAGCAAGACCTCAAAAAAGCGGTCGTTGTAAAAGGCGTGTCCGTACTCGTTAGACTGAGAAAAATCATATACGCCATCCATTGTAGGAGTATCAAATGTAAAGCTTTTCATTTCAGGCAAAACAGGACGCGATTTTGTTTTTGCAATAATGTCGAACTCCGATGAATGACGTCCCTTATATGTAAAACCACTTTTCATTAATAATACCTCCCCCGCGCAATAGTTTCTTCAAGCTGCTTTGTAAAATGCTTCAAAGCAGAATCATCCGCCGCCGATATATTAAAGCTTCTGTTATCGGAATATGTGCTTTTTGAATTAATCGCATTAATAATTTTTGAAGCAAGATTTGTCATAAGATACTGTATACCGCTTGTTTCAAGGCGAATACCTCCGATAAGAGCGTTTATATCAATTCCGCAATCCCGAATAGTCAAAAGAGTCTGTTTTTTGTCCGACTCCATAGCCTTGTAATCCTCCTCAAGAGCGGCGATTACCTCATTATTGGATTTTTGCAGTTTATAAAGTCGCTCCTCGCGCTGAAGCTCCGTAAGCTCCTCCTGCAAATCCTTATATTTGTTTTTACCTTTTTCCGTAACTGAATTTTTATAAATATCAATAAGATATTTTAATTCTGATATATCAGTGCTTCTGTCGGACACCTCCCATGATTCCTTTAAAGCCTTTTCTTCGTCTGCAAACTCAGCCTTTTTATTTGAAATATATTCGGCTTGTGTCTCCAGCAGCTCGTCCACTTCCTCAATCTGAGCCTTATAAAGCTCCATGGAATAATTCATGGTTTCATCCATATATTTCTGCCAGCTTATGTGTCCCGCCTCATATAATTCACCTATACGCTCAATGCACCTTTCATAGAATTTCACATGACTGTCGCCATAGTCCTCCCAGTCATCGTATGTATCCCGCAAATCCATCCAGTTTTCCGCATCCGACAGCCACTTTTCATAAACCGCGTCATGAATTTCATTTTCCTTATCTGCGATAGCATTTGAAAGCTCCTGCATATTTTTGCTGAACTCCTTGTAGGAAATTATTCCATGCTCATAATATTGAATTGTATAAGTTTTCATGCGTTCAAGACCGGCAATATAATCCTCGCAGCTGAGCTTGTTGTATTTGCTTTCCTGTTTAAGCCAGCGTTCCGATTGTTTAACGCGCTCCTCATACATTTGAGAGCCGATATCGGATAAGGTTTCCGTATATTCCTCCCATGTAATAAGTCCCGACTGCAAATCCTCATAATTGCGGTCACGCACGCGGTCAAAAGCCGCGATTGCAGTATCGCCCCAGCCTTCGAAATCGTTCAGATATGCCCTGTCAGAAACATATATTTTCGATAAATCATTGAGGTTTTCCGCAAGCTTTCTTGTAAGCGAAAAAATCTCCTCATTGCATTCAGCAACAACCTCACTGTCACGGGCATATCGTTCCATAGCTTCCTGCCACCATTCAATCTGTGTCGGAATAGGTACATTTCCTGATTTTAAAAGATGTGTGAACTCTGTTTTTTCCGACTCAAATTTTTCATTTCGCATTCCCTTTGCGTAACGCGGAATACCGGCAAGAATTTTTTTTGTTTGTTCCGCCGTATAAACTCTGTCGCCCCTTGAAAGAGGCAGAATAACATCTCTGCCGGAAAACAGCATATATTTTCCGTCATGATAAATCAATTCACGCGGATCTGAAACGCCTTTTTCATCATTAACCATCGCCAAGCCCTCAGGAGCGTCCGATGTACCCTTTGCAAAAAAGGGCAGCGAGCCGGTCGTCCGATAATTTACTGTGATAGTAACAGTTTTTCCCTGAACACTGTTAATACTCGCCTGAGCGCTTGCCACACCTGCGGCAGTATTATCAATAGCGGTGATAGTCGCGCTTGCTTCAAGGCCATTCATCGAGCTGATTGCTGATTGAGCCGCTGAAACCACCTCTGTTGCATTATCCTCGGCAGTAACAGCAAATGCAATGCTTGTGCCGTCAAGACCGGCTAAAGCACTTGCCGAGCTTTCCAGTGCCGCAAGACTTGCCTGCGCCTCCCCGACCGCGCCAATAAGTCCCGAAGCGTCACCGGATATTGTAACAGTTAAATTAGCCGCCGCCATAATCTCACCTCCTCATATTCTATTTTCCATAGAACATCATCAGATGCTCATTATCAGAATAATCCTCGTATTCTTCTTCCGAAAGGTCATCGAGCATTCTGAAAAGTACCCATGGATTTTGCCTTCCAACAGCGTCGGGCAGTAAATGGTGATATTTGAAAAATACCTGATAAATATCTCTCAAAGCACCGCCTCCGCCCGACTCTACTCGTTTTTTGAGGAAAGAGCGTCGACATAGAATCCCCATAAGGAAATGCAAAGCTTTGTTCTTGTTTGCGCGTCAAGCTTGTCAATAATATCCTGAGTGGCGTCAGTCCCCTCAAACATATAATCCACCGCATCACGGCAAATATTAAGCGGTCCGCGTTTTTCCTTATCATTGTGCGCGTCATTTATAATGCACATTGTTTCAAAATCAAATGGGCGGGACACATATTTAGTGTCCCCCGAATTAAAAGTCAAAGTATGCTGCATTTAACTCATCCTTTCTCCTGTACATAGCAAAATTTAAACTGTCGGATACCAGTTCATATCAGTGAACCACTTTTCTTCAAGCTCAGCCTTTGTAATCCCCTCGGGCAAATCGCTTTCATCAAAGTAAGCGTAATAATTGTTGTCAAAATCACGCTGAACAGCTGTAAATACGGCCTTTGCAGTCTGCTTGTCAATGCTGCCGCTTGAAGGCTTTGTTTTACCGCCCACATTTGATGCAAAGCTGTATGAACCCTTGTAATATCTTACATATCTGTAAGAGCCGTCGGATTTTAAAATTCTCCATGCGACACCGAAGTAAACAGTAGCCGTATCGTTCCCGACTTCAACAACACCGTTTTTAAGTGAAATTCCTCTCCATGCAGCGTCCACCTCCGGCGGAATATCCGCATTTGTAATTTCATGACCAAGCTTTTCGATGTAGCTTGTTGTTTCATACGCGCCGTTATCGGCGTCAAAGGTGTCTGAACCGCCGGCATCTGTCGGCGCGATTTCAACAATACCCTTTAAATTAACACCGTCACCGTAAACCGTGCCATCTGTATCGTCAGAAATAACGTTAAAAAAAGTATACTTGTCAACACCTATTGTAGGTAAAGGTTTTTTCATAGTAATTCCTCCTCGTGTAAAATCAACCAAATGTTTTTATATATCTCATTGTTCTGTGATATGCCCGTTCTCCGTTCTGCTTTGGAATATCCATAGAGAACTGTCTGCACCAGCCGTCTTTAGTCAGCAAACGGTTTATTTCGATAGCAATACTTCCGCATTCTGCGGGAAGCTTCGCCCATATATCCAGCTGCATAATTCCGTCCTGAAGCTGTTCCTCGTTGTCATACGCAAGTGATACAGACTCCGTCAGATTATAAAAGCTTACAACAGGCAATTCATTAAATCCGTCCGGATGCTGATAGACGAGTTTACAGCTCAAATCCTCCAAGGATTTTTTCAATTCAAGATTAATATCACGCATAATAAATTCCATAGCCTTTCTGCCCACAAATATCAATACAAAATCCGACCTTTATCTGTGGGCTGATAAAATGACCGGGCGGAAATCATGTCCAAATGCGTTTTCAGCTTAAACGAACATCGTAACGGGACAAATAAATCCTGTCAATATGGCTTTTGCATTATCCTTATCCCAGAACAGCGTTTTTTATAATACCGATAATCGCATCTGTATTGTTCAAAAGAGCCGGAACCAAAAATGGCTGTGCAGCCATTTTGCAGGTTCCGAATTCAACATATGCGGCATAGCTTGCTCCGGCGCCTATCACCGCGCTGTTGCCGGCGGCTGATGAGGTTATTGATGCCTGCAGTGCACCCGTATCGACGGGGCATGATGCCCTTGCCGAATTAGCCACAAGCTCTCCGGCTGATTGCATTGCCGCGCTCAAATCTGAATTAATGTTGTCGAATAAGCCCATCACACTGCCCATACCCGAAACACTCACCTGCATAATATCACACCCTTTCCAGCACTGCGCAAATCCCAAGATTGCGCCGCTCAACATAAACAATTCTGTAATTTATACCGTCTGTTATTGCATAATTTCCCTCACATACAGCATCGCAGCTGCCGCAATACAATTTAATACGTTTTTTTATCTGCTGTCCAAAGTCCAAGCTCTCCATATTGCCGTCGAACGGCTGAATATCTGCATTAATCGAGCAGATAAACGCTGTTTTAGCGCCATTGGAATAATCAGAATTTTTTGTCAGAGCGTATATTTCAACCGGGGTTTTGTAAAATTCTCTAAAAGCCGATTCATCTATATACATCACGCACCTCCCAAATCCGAGGGAAGACGCGCAGATTTGTTTACAAAAGGTTCCAGACGTGAAACATAGCGTTCAAAGCATGATGCATCACTTTCGAATTCCACTTTTCTGTCCCCTTCGGTAATTGATTTAATACCGCGTGATACGTCAGACCTTCCATAGCCGCGGTCGCGATATATTTCAGCGGCAATCTGAGCAATCAATCCGTAAAGCTGATTGGGAACAATTGCGATTTTGCAATAAGCGATAACAGCTTCTATTGTGTCCCTTATAAGAAACAGCAGTATTTCATTAAAATCATCACAGTCAATACCCAAAAGCATTTTTGAATTTTCCAGAATTTCAAGCTCCATAAATCCACCCCCTTAAATTAAATGCTATAACATTTTTCATGTCCCTATCACAAAAAGCCGAAAATAGGGACTTACCATCATTCAGACATATGTACATATATAGCGTTTTTCTTGCTGTCAAGAACAAAAGCGTCGTAATATACTCTGCCCTCAACCAACCATCCGTTGATACCCGGCGGATTATCATGAATTTTATATTCCGATAGCTTTACAGGAGCCGTAACGGCTGATTTGTTGGTAATAATAAATTCAACCTTCTCCGGAAGATATGATTTAGGCACAACAATAACCGGAATACCGTCAATAACTCCCACCTGCCCCTTAACAAGCATTTCCTGAGAAGAGTCGCCGTTTTTAATAAAGCTTGGATCCTGCTTAATATTTCTGAAGAAATTGCTTGAAACAAAAGCAGTGCAGCCTGCTACAGGCACCTCGTTGTCAATTAAGGCAGTGGTAGCGTCAAGGAATAATTCATGCGCATTATCCGATGTAACTGTGCCGGTAGCGGGAGAGGAAACGCTGTCGCAAATTTTCTTAAAGCGATACTTGTCAATTTCTGGAGTAATAACCTCGCGTATTTGACGCTGCAAAGCAAGTCCGGCGGCATTTGCCATCTGCGTATCGTTGTAATTACCGCGGTCAATCGTAAAGGTAAAGCTTCTGTCCTGAGTAACGGTAAGCTCCTGAACACTGTTTTCAAGCTCTGCGGGGGTACCGTATCTTGACGTTCCCGTACGGGAATAATCATTCATCTGCGCTGTGGGGATAGAATAAACATTAACAGTTTTAACCCCTACAAAATCATAGTCATTGTTTACCGCAGCGGTTGTAAGAGCCTCGCGCGCGAAACGCTCATCAATTTTCTGTGAATATTTACTTGCATAATTAATAGCCATATTTTATCAACATCCTTTCATAATCAATTAATAGCCTAAGCCGTTTAGAAACGGGTCATATGCAACACTGCCCGAAACAGTTTTAGGTGTGCTGCCCTTTAATTTTTCTGATAGAGCGGCCTCAATAGCCTTTAAGAATTCCTTTTTGAAAACAGCAATATTTTCAAGTGTTTCATCCTCACTTCTGCCGCAGAGGAGCTTAGCGAAGGAAACCGGCAGATTTTCCTCAGAAAGCGCCTTTTTTGCCTGAAATTCCAGTTTTTCAGCGATATATCTGCTTTTTTCAAATTCAAAATCAGCCATATTCTGATTTTCAGACTCGTCCGATTCATCATCTGTGATTTTTCTCCGCAAATTTTCATCGCTGTTTTTCCTACTCTTTTGCATAAATTCCTCATCGGTTCTTCTGAATTTTTTCCACGGATTTTTTCTGTCAGTACCTCTCTGCGGATAATTTTCCGAATTTTCCCCGCACTCCGGATTATCCCATACCGGCATTTTTTCTCCGTTTTCACCGCGTAATCCCGACAGACCATCATAGTCGTCATTACGATTACGTCTTGATGTAAATTTGTTTCTTGTCATTTTAAGACCTCCTTAAAAATATTTTCAGACTGACTGAGCAGTCATAAATTTTTCGTTGTTTTCCTGAACTGCAAGACGCGCTTCCTCTCTCGGGTCAGCGACAAAGGATAACTGTGAAAGCAGCGTTTCGGCTGTAGCAATGCCGTTAAGATTGTTAATCATCTGAGAAACCTCCAATTCATTAACGGGCAGATTTCTTGTAAACGCAATATCTACTCTGTGCACGGGAACGTGTTCCATGCTTCCTCTGAGCGTAAGAAAATTATTATATAGCGCAAATCTTTGCTTTAATATTTTGGCAAAATAGCGTTCCTTGTTTCTAATGTGCTGTTCAAATCCCATAAGCTTGTACTTTATCGCAACACCGGAAAGATTGTTGCCGAAGCTTTCATCGGATAAATCAGGCACCATGCTGAAACGGTGAATATCCTGTTTGATGTTATCTCTCAGCACCATAATATCCGATTCGGATAAGACCTTTGAAAGATACTTTGCCTCAGCGCCCTCATATCCCATAAGGATACGTTCCTCGCGAAGTTTTTTAGCCTCCTCGCTGTCAATTTCAATACCTGTGAGGAACAAAAAAGCGTCAACAAACTGTTCCTTGTCATTGACTCTGTCTGACTGCAAGACATTGTAAGCGTCAATCAGCGATATAAGCTGTTCAAAATCGCCTTGTTTTTCCTCATTATTTCGGTATTCAAGGATAGGAACGGCTCCAAAATAATGGGGTTCTGTTTTAACAAGCTCCATATTGTTAAAGCTGTCAGTATTGTTTTCATAGGTGTATACAAATGAATTATCGCATACAATGCAGCAGACTCCGGTGATATTGCCGCTTATATCAAGACGCTTGTAATAATGGACGCCAAAAAGCGGATTTTCCTCAACCCTTGTCCCATATACAACAAACGTGTTCATCGGGCTGAGGCAAACGCTTCTCGGTTCTGACTCTTCATTTGCGAAAATCAGCTCGTAGCTTTTTCCATAGATGCTCATTTGTTTTTCCAGTTCACAGTCCACATGTGCAATATCCTGCATAAGATAGCAATTTTTAATTGCCTCTATGTCATAGCCCTCTGAGCAGGCATACGTTACCGGATTACCGACGAGATAGCTTTTAATCATATCAACAATATATTTTGCATGATTGCATATAAGCCTGTTGTTTGAAACTGTGTTGTTTAATCTGTGTCTTTCCTTAATTTTATGCTCACCCAGGTAATAGTTTTTGAGCATAGTCAAACGTTCCTGACCGGTCTGATGCCTCATAATCAGCTTTTCCAAAATCACGGGAGTAATCCCGCCGCTGAGAACACTTTCATCAATAATCATAAATTAAACTCCCTCCTTTTAATAACTCTGGCGTGTCTGTGATTTATTTCCTCTTCAAGAGCGTATCTTGCCGCGTCGATGGTATGGTTGTCACGGTCAGGATAGCAAGACTTAAATTCACCGTTAATATCTTTTTCTATTGCATAGCAGCAGAATTCGCGTTCCGCATTCGGACAGCGCTTACCGTCAATAATAATTTCATCAAGACTCTGTAAGAATTTAATACCGTATTCAATACTGTCAGGGCCTTTTTTTGCGCCTCTGACTCTCAGTCCGTGCTCACGCAGATCGCGTATGCTTTTAGGTTCAGCGCTGTCGCATATAATGGGCTTATTGCAGATTTTCTTTTCTTTAATTTTTTCTGCCGCGGCAGTATTCGACATACCGACAGCAAAAATCTCATCAAAGATAAACAGCCTGTTTTTGTTGTAATAGCACGCCAGATACACAAACGGATCGGCAGCATATCCGAAATCAATACCGCAATAAATTTTATCGAACAGAGAAATCTCCTCATCACTGATATGACGGACGGTGATGTTTTTAAAGACTTCGCCGCCGGTTCCGGTAACGGTACCGAGATATTCATGTGCATATAGCTCAGGATTGGTTTTTTTTAGCTGTTCGGCCTCAAGAAAAAACTGTGTGCCAAGCCAGCTGCTGTCAACATCAAGATAAACACTGTGATGAACCAGTCTGTCAGCCCTTTCCTTTCCCACCTCACGGTTTACCCAGTTTCGTTTGCTTTTAGGGGGATTGTAGGAATAAAACACCGTAAATAATTCTCCGCCTCGCATAAGCGACTGATTAATCGACCTTATTTCCGCCATACCGTTAAACTCATCCAGCTCCTCATACCAGATGTAAGCGATGTAGCCGTTTTCCACCTTTGTAGACTTTAGCTTTTGGGGTTTGTCAGCGCCTCTGAAAAGAATTTTTTGTCCTGTTTTAATATAGATAAGCTCCATAGGGCTGTGCTTAACCTGCCATGCCTGTGTAACGCCCAGCCGATCGATAGCCCATTTAAGCTGAGAAAAGACACTGTCCTTCAGATATAGTCCGACCTTTCTTATCGCCACTGCATTTGCCAGAGGATTTTGCATAATCCCGAGGATAATTTCAATACTTGCAAAGCTTGATTTTGTGCTGCCTCTTCCTCCGCATAGCCAGTAATGCGTATATTCATGATTTTGAATTGCTTTGTGAACCTGAAAGAATTTTGGTGCAATCAGGTCAGTAAGTCTTACCTTGCTGTCACCGTTTTTATTTACTGTCCCCATTTCAACCTCCCGTTCAAATAAAGTAATTTAATGTCCCTGATTACTGTCTGCGTTCCGATTTTGGTCAGTAAAATATATCATTTTAATGCAGCATAACCAACAGAATAAAGCTTTTATTCTTCGTCTTGAACATCATTGGAAATATCATCAACAATAACGACTCTTATGCCGGAGCTCTGATTATTCTTATCGCCAAACATACCTAAATGTTTTCCTATTAGCTCAGCAGCCTTCATAGTTTCCGAGGTTTTAACATTTTCGTCCTCAGACCTCATAACCTCCGTGAGCCGTTCGAGAATTTCAGTTTTACCGGCTACCTTTCTTTTTGCCATGCAGACACCTCCTTAAAAAATCTGTCCGCAAATCAGTATACTAAAAAAGCTCAAATACTCTGTGCAGACATTCATAGCAGCCCACACATTCCTCATCGTCATTCATGTAAAAGTGTTCAGGATCAACAGCGCCGCAAACGGGGCAGGTAACTGAATCATCATGTTCGTAAAAGTCACCGTAATACCCTGTTCTTTCAAGCTCCATAGCAATAACTGCCTGCGGATCATCATTTTGATATTTCATAATAAAGCCTCCTTTATCTTTTTAAGATACTTATTTTTTATTAATTAAGAGGAAGACCATTCCTCTTGATTAACATCTTTTTAAGATACTTTTGTGTTAAAAAATTTTGAGATGAAGTTTCATCTCTTTACTGTAACCATATTATACCACACATTTGTTCGTTTGTCAAGAGAAAAATATATTTTTAAGATATTTTTTATTGAAAAATATTGATTTTTGTGAATAATAATGTTATTATTAAGATACCGACCAAAAAAATTTAATAAGGAGATGATTATCAAATGACACCGGGCGAACGAATAAAGCAGCTCCGTAAGCAGCATAAAATGACGCAGGAGCAATTAGGGCAAATAATAGGTGTGCAAAAGGCAGCTATACAGAAATACGAAAAAGGAACAGTGCAGAATATAAAGAGAGCGTCGCTTATAAAGCTTGCCGAGGTATTGGAAACCACGCCGGAATACATACTTGGCTGGGATAATATTCCCCAAAATCTTATCCCGGTAGAGAATACCGAAATAACACAAATACCGATTGTAGGCAGAGTTGCCGCAGGAACAAGCTGTTTTGCGGATAATAACATAATAGGTTACGAATCTGTTTCAGTCACGGACATAAATCCAAGTGAACAATATGCATTTTTACAGGTAACAGGCGATAGTATGTATCCCCTGTTCATGGAGGGCGACCTTGTGCTTATCAGGATACAGTCGTCAGTAGACAGCGGTTCATACGCGGTAGTAACAATAGATAATGACGACGGAGTTATAAAAAGAATTGTCTATGGTAAAGATTTCATAGAGCTTCAGTCAGTGAATCCGATGTATCCCCCGCGTCGATTTGAAAAGGAGGATGTAACGCGTATCAGGGTATTCGGAGTAGTAAAAGAAGTAAAGCGCAAATTCTGATAAATTATTGTTTATAGGCGTGCGCGTCCGCACGCCGCCCGAAACTGCGTTTCGGTCAATCTCAAAACAGAGTAATTAAAAAAGTTCCCAAAGAAACTTTTTTAATTTTTAGCAAACTGACGCACAGGTCGTCAGTTTGCAAACACCTCTCCACCCTTCGGTCACCTCTCCTCAAGGAGAGGTTATTAAAAGGCTCCCCTAATAGGGGAGCTGTCACGAAGTGACTAAGGGGTTGGCTCCACTATTAGGGGAGCTGTCACGAAGTGACTGAGGGGTTGGCTCCACTATTAGGGGAGCTGTCACGAAGTGACTGAGGGGTTGGCTCCCTTATTAGGGGAGCTGTCACGAAGTGACTGAGGGGTTTTAATATTAAAATTTTCGCCATAAACCCCTCCGTCGCCTAATGGCGACACCTCCCCTAATAAGGGGGAGGCTTTTAATAACCTCTCCTTGAGGAGAGTCGCCCGAAGGGCGGAGAGGTGTTTGCAAACTGACGACCTGTGCGTCAGTTTGCTTAAAATTAAAAAAGTTTCCTTGGGAACTTTTTTAATTACTCTGTTCTGAGATTGACCGAAACGCAGTTTCGGGCGGCGTGCGGACGCGCACGCCTCTAAACAATAATTTATCAGAATTTGCGCTTTACTTCTTTTACTACTCCGAATACCCTGATACGCGTTACATCCTCCTTTTCAAATCGACGCGGGGGATACATCGGATTCACTGACTGAAGCTCTATGAAATCTTTAC
>JALEPO010000107.1 GCA_022768695.1 Clostridia bacterium | reverse complement strand
GTATCCGATCAATGACCAGTGATATAATCTATCTTTACTTTAGGAATTACTTTTTATTGTAAAATTTACAAGCGTGAGCCTTTGGACCTGTTGACAAAGCGAATTTTGTCTTTATCAAATATTAAGCTGTCGAATAGCAATTAATATTACAAGTTTACCATTTGAAGACAATTTTGAATTAATAGTCGACCAAGAATGGACTTCACGAAAGAGCAACCATTTGAAACATTTATTAAACAGGTAAAATTTTCGGATGCGGGGGGCTTGCGTTGAAAATATCGAATATCACCGTCAGGGATTTAATCATTATGGTCTACATTTTATCCCTATAATATATAGTAGGTGTTTCAAGCAATCCAATATCCGAAGTCATATATTCCTCTGTATAATTATCACCATCAGGACAGAAACAGCTGTCTTTAGTGACAAGAGGTTTATTCGTGATGTGCAGCGGCCCAATCATGTTACGAGGACTTCCGAAAACACTTATAACTATCTTATTCTCGCCCAATTTAACAAGCTTTGAAACCTTAATAACAGCATCCGCTTTCCACGGGACTGGAATTTTTATTCCGTTTATTTCAGCGGTTACACAGGTTCCCTTAAATTCTCTGACATCAAGATACATTTCATCGGTAATCTCACAAACATTACAACTGAATATGTAATCTATACCGCCTGCATAATGAAGATACCCTTGTTTTGTTATACTCCCCATTTTAAGAGCTTCAGGCTTTTCACAGATTTCACGCCGAGCATTAACAGCAAACTCTCCTATAATATAACAGTTTTCAAGCTCCATATCGTTTTTGTAATTACATTTAAGCGTTAATTTATGTACGCCCTTGCCAATAAATAGCAAATTAACCGCCTTAAACTCCTTGTCCATAAAATATCCGCAGACTGTATTATTGATTTTTTCTTCGTCAAGCGATATTTCAAAGCACTCTGGTCTTTCTATAATCAGCTTCGGCTTTAACACATCAGCAAGCGCCTTAATCTCAAATTCCATTATAACCTCTCTGTTATCATTCCTGTGAGGTTTATTTATCCAACGGTAACGCTGTTCTATACCATTTCGATGGATTTGGCGCATGTCAAGTCTTTCCCGGATATCACACTGCGCTTTCCATACCTCATTTTTTCCTAAAATCTCTCCGTCAAGCCGGTATATGCACTTATCAAGAGTAAGAATGTTTGGCATATCATTTTTATAATCCGTCAAAGTAAGCGCTATAACTTTTTCCCTTTTCCCATGCTCTGATTTGCCATTATCATAATCCATATTTTCATCACATAATATGTTATCCGCTTTGGATATATAGAACATTGAGCTTGCACAGCCGGGCATATAGTCTGAAAAATATATTCGCCCATTCTTGACTTCGGATTTCACACGCTTTATATCTCCGCTTAATAAATCCGCATGATACACCGTACCATTATCAATTTTAAGGCTTATGTTTGCTGTATGCGGATTTCGACGGTCATTGTTCACAACAAATAAGATATATCCGTCATCATCACATCTTAACTGATATAGTATATTTTTTTCCTCGTGTACGTAGTCATCTGTAATCGAAACTGCTTTATCAATATTTCCTTGCATATAGTCAAGCAAAGCTTCTTCCGAACTAAACTTTATAAAATTCTTATGGTTAATCAGTTTAAAAGCTTCATCAGATTTCTCACCATCAACATAATCTGTAAACGGTGAAATTCCAAGCACTGTTCCGTCCTTATCCATAAAATCTATCAGCTTTTTGACAGTTGACGAAAGCAGATTTTCACACATCGGAACTATAACAGTGGTATATGAACATTCACCCACGCAAAATTCTGAATTCTCGCATCTTCCGTAATCATTTATGATTACCTCATCGCCAAGGTCGCAGTCATAATGATGTTTACACAAATTCTTAATGAGTAAATTATACCTCTCGCCAAGCCTGTTCATAGACGGAATATCACGTTCTTCGCCGCGTTTCGGATTTCCGTAAGGATCACACCCAACTTTGCTCCACACTGTACTCATAGGGTGGATAAGCAAAACCTTGCGTATTGCACTGCCGCGCCTTAGCATAAATCCACACCTTGCAAAATAATCCTCGACTGTTTTGTAATTCTTCCACCATGAAGTATTACAGTTTATACTCGGCGGATAATCACGTTTACGGCACCCTCTGAGTGAATACAGCGCTAAGTGCTGACAACGCTGATTGACACCAAGAACATACTGCCAATCACCAACCCATTTCTGTCCCTCAAAGCTGAAATCCCAGCCTGTGCAGCCGTAGGTTTCACTAATCACCATATCCTTGCCCGTCTGACTTGCAACGCTTGCGCATTGCTTAACTGTCATATATTCCTCGGTACGCTCTGTCAGCATATCAATCGCCGGAATATTCTGTGAAATATAGTGCGGCATTATTGAGCCGTTAACCCGACATGATAAACCTAATTTATCTTCCTGAAGAAAATGTCCTGTAAATAACAGATTGTTTTCTCTGCACCACTTACTTATTTTCTCCGAATATACTTCCTTAAACCTCTGTGAAACAGTTTTCCAATAATCAAAGCGTATTTTTCGGCTCTTTTCATGATTAAAATACAGATACGGAATTGTATCAAGCGGATCATATCCGCAATTTTTGCAAAAATATTCTCCAAAACCGTAAGTCCACGGAATCCAGCCGCGCTTCGGATTAAAAGAACAATGCCTGTCCGCAAGGCTCGGTTCGTCTGTGAAAATTCCGGGAATGGTTTTCCCGAATTCATCACCGATATTCCTCTTGTATACATCATGGGTTTTATGTATAAACTCATCGACTGTATCGGCACTTAAGTTATCAGGCGGCGGCGAATAATTGAACCACTCTGAGCCCTCGCTTGTTTCAAGTCTTGCAATCAACAAAACTTCACCTTTTTTTAGCTTAATATTATCCGCAGTATCCAGCCTTTTAAGACTGTAAATATCCATAACCTTCACATTTGCCAAGTAAATCGCAAGAATGTCACCGTCAATTTTGTCTGGGACTTCATCACATACCTCAAGAGTTAATCCCTTGCAAGCATTTTTCATATTCTTCGTAACAGCTCCGCCGCAGCTTCCGGACGGCCATCTGTCCTCATCATACAGCCATGCGTACATACCAAGCTCTTTAGCTGTATTTACCGCAGTTTTTACACATTCAAACCATTCAGAGCCCAAATACTCGGTTTCAAGACCATCACGAGAATGAATAAAGAAACCTCCGATTCCATTACTGTGCATTTCATAAATCTGACGTCTTATCTCCTCAGCATTAAGCTTGTCATTCCACGCCCAAAACGGAATAGAACGATATATATTATCCGGATTTTTAAACTGATTCTCAAAATCTGTTCTTTTCATAATAATCCCTGCATTTCGAGCTTAATGCCCTACTTTTATACTCCAAAATATAATCTTTTCTCTGTTTGCACTGTATACTACCATAATTTCGTTATTATCCGTACAGATTATCGACGGATACGCAAACGCTCCGTCCTCGTTTTCAAGAACGCACAGCTCCTCCCATGTTATGCCGTTATCCTCTGAATAGGACAAAATTATAGGTGTTCGGGAACCCTTTGTCATTCCGGGAATATTCTCTCTTGGATTGTAGGCAAGAACCAATGTTCCGTCCTTAAGCGCTGCCACATCAATTCCACTGTTGTTGTTAGGTAGTCCCGTATCATACGCAAGCGTCCATGTTCTGCCTTTGTCATATGATTCACTTCTGAAAATCCGGGAAGATGTGCTTCTGAAAAGCGCGTTTACAACACCGTTCTTGTCCTCCCAAAAGGTTGGCTGTATAATCCCTCTGCCAAAGCAAAAATGTTTGTTATAAACACGATCACGAATTCTTCGTTCATTTGGATTGATCCTCCTTAACGGCACAAGCTCGCTCATTTCCCAGTTTCTGCCGTTATCCTCCGAAATATCAGCAAACGAATTCCAGCAATCCCCTTCAAAGGATGCGGGCGCTAAAATTGTTTTATTATCAGATAAATATATAGGCTTATTCTTAACAGGGCCTCGTCCGCCTATATCGCCAGGTACAAGCTCATACGCGTCGCTCCAGCTTTCAGCCTCGTCATTTGAAATAATGCATTCCGTGTGCCATTTCTGAATTTCCGCGCCTATTTTGTAATACAACACAATTCTATCATCGTTTAATCTGAATAATACGGGATTCCACGCTGCTACGTTCATAACATCAACTGTCTTTTTAGGCTTTTCCCACACCCCGCTAATTCGTCTTGCAGTCCATATAGCTGTATCAGGATCCTTTTCAAATCTCCCGCCAAACCAAGCGGCAAGCGCATTCCCATCCTTTAGTTCTAACACTGTAGGAGCATGCGGACTATCAAACTCACGCTCATCACCGAATATTTCTTCTCTTGTTGATTTTATAACCTTTAACATCTCAATCCCCTTAAAAGTTTAATTTCCCTCTATGATTATAGCGTTTTTTTATTAAATCGTCAAGGGGCTGTTGCTTTTAACGCAGATCGACGTTAGTAATGCGATCACCAAACCTATTACTATTATAACACTATATTTTCATATACTAAAGTATTTTTGTCTGCCACTGGTATAACCAGTGGTCAGCGTGTAGACAAAACGGTCTACACGCTGAGAGACTGCGAGAAATTAGCTCAGATTTCACGAAAATGAACTCGTCGGCGTACATGGGTACGGTAGAGTTTATTTTCGTGAAAAGTGCATATCAAAGCCATTCTTTTGGGAGAATGGCTTTAATAATGTATCCGATCAATAATCAGTGCTATCAATACCTAAAAAGGTCTGAGCAACTCTTTAGACTTGCTCAGACCTTCTTACAATAACTTGGTAATTCTTTGCTCCACGGCAGAAATTT
>JALEPO010000086.1 GCA_022768695.1 Clostridia bacterium | reverse complement strand
TATATTTTCTCTTTCTGCAAAAAATCTCGGCATAATATCACCCTTTCAAAATTTTTATGACTAATTTTTTCCACCTGTTCTTCCGAATAATTTAGCTGTAACAAGCGGTCAAAAACCTTATATGTATCCTCGCAGCCGTTTATTCCATCAGGCAAATAGTCAACTCCGTCAAAATCAGCACCTATCCCTATATGATTTTCTCCTCCCAGTTCCATAAAATGCTCAATATGCCTGATTATATCGTCTATATCTGCACTATTCCTGTCATTAAGAAATTTGGGATAAAAATTTATTCCGACACATCCTCCTGTTCTGCATATTATTCTGAACTGATTATCTGTCAGATTTCTTCTGTGATTGCACACACGTCTTGAATTTGAATGTGTGGCAATCAAAGGCAAGCCGGCACATTCTGCCACATCGTAAAAAGACTTATCATTGAGATGCGACACATCCGCAAATATCCCCAGTCTGTTCATTTCCTTTACAACCTGTCTGCCAAATCTTGTAAGTCCCCGCATTTCGTCTATCTCGTCAGCTCCCGCCGCAATATGATTTGAAAAATTCCATGTGAGAGCTATAATCCGTACCCCCAACCTATGAAGATTTCTGAGCACGCCCAGATTAGTAATCGGTTCACCGCTCTCAATACTTAATATTGCTCCTTTGGGCAAATTATTATGAAATGTATCAATTAAATTCAGACAGCGTTCCAAAGCGCACGACTTATAAACAGGGTCAATAAAGCACGCAAATACCTGCGTGTATGATTTGTACCTTTCCATACGCTCCATATCTACATGGCAATTATTACGGTTTATGTTTTTTCGCAAATCATGCATATAGCAAAGAGTATCACAGTGAGCGTCAAAAACAGAATATTTCATAACAAACTCCTAAAATGCATTTTCTATATGATTAATATTTAACATCTGCAATTTATTGTGCAGTGATTTATAATATACCTCTATTATATCAAACCTCATTTCAGTTTCCATCGAATTAATATAGCAAAGAGCTGTTTTTCTTATTTTTTCCTGTTTGTTTCTGTCGACATATTCGCTCGGATTTCCAAAATTATTGTTCTTTCTTGTTTTAACCTCAACGAATACAAGACAGCTGTCTTTTTTTGCTATAATATCAATTTCTCCCATTTTTAGTCTGAAATTTGTTTCAATAATTTCATATTCATTATCTTCAAGATATTCTCTTGCGGCTTTTTCACCGAAATCGCCTATAAGCTTTGACATCGTCTATTCCCCCAAAAGCTTTTTTAAGAATGTTTTTCTATGAATCGGACATGGACCATGTTTCAATATTGCCGCATTATGTGCAGCTGTTCCGTATCCCTTATGCTTTTCAAAGCCATACTCGGGATACTTTTCTGCCATCTTACATATAAATCTGTCACGGCTTACCTTTGCCAATATTGACGCCGCCGCAATGGAAATACTCTTAGCGTCACCTTTTACTACCGTTTCATGCGGTATATCCATACCCTGTATGCGGTTTCCGTCAATCAAAACATATTCCGGAGCCATATCAAGCGAATTGACAGCTCCGTTCATTGCTTCGTATGTTGCATTTAGAATATTTATCTCGTCTATACGTTTTTCATCAACGCTGTATATACTGTATGCTAATGATTTTTCACATATTATATCAAACAATTCCTCGCGTTTTTTTTCGGACAATTTTTTTGAATCGTTAATACCCTCAATAAAAACATTCTCGGGCAATATAACCGCCGCCGAATATACAGGTCCCGCTAAAGGTCCTCTTCCTGCCTCGTCCACTCCGGCGATAACAGCATATCCGGCACTCCGCTTTTCTCTTTCTATATACTGCATTTCATAAATTCTTGCCCGTTCTTCTTCAGGCGTAAGCTTTTTTCTTGGCATTTTTAATCTCCTAAAATATTTTTAAAATTATTATATCATTTTTTCATAAAATATGCTATACTTATATTATAAAAAATTTTAAGGAGTTTTAATATGCTGTACCAAAAAGAAATTGATGATTCCGTTTTAATACAATTTATAATACTTTTTACACTTGACAACGTTGACCGTCCTGTGGCATATGACGATCTGTTAAATCTTGTTCTGAATAACTGCAACATAAACTACAACGATTTTCAAATTGCGCTTGATAATCTTGCAAACACGGAGCATATTCAGACCTTTCTTGAGGGCGATCATAAGCAGATATACGCAATAACGCAAAAAGGCTCAAATGCCGGCGGCTTTTTCAAATCGCAGATACCCATCTATATACGCGAGCCGATTAAGGATTCTATAAAAGAACTGTTTCGCAATGAACGACTGAAAAATTCAATCAGGAGCGGAATTACCCCTGTACGAAAAAATGAATACACCGCCGAATGTTCGCTGTATGATGATGACAACACACAGCTTATGTCGATTTCTGTATATGCAGGAACAAGAGAACAGGCTGAAAAAATAGCCGAGTATTTTAAAACGCACTCGGATACGGTTTACGCAAAAATTATGGAGGCTATGATGCCCGAAGAATAAAATATACCAAGGGCAGAGGAATTAAATTTCCACTGCCCTATTTTGTCAGCAATATAATAATTATTTGCCTATTACAGCGCCTAAAAATCCGGCAGAAAGTATACCGCATACCATAGTAAGAAAATGCTTATTGAAATACAGTGTATGATTTATTAGCATCGATATTGCCGCAAGAATAAATATATATATAATACTTACAAGCATCGCATGGAGAAGAACAGATTTTTCACAGTGCTTTGAAACGGCAAACGCCCCTAAAAAGACTCCGAAAACTACTCCGCTGTATACTCCCACCGTTATGATCTTATTATCTACCTTACAAAAATATGAAATAACCGAAAGTATTACAATTACCGCAAATGTAATCAAATATGCAAATACCGTACCTTTAATTATCCCCTTGATGCTCATAAGAAAAAACCTCCGTAATATATTTAGTATAAATATATTACGGAGGTTATCCCATTATTCTTTAATTCGTTTTCTTTGTTTCGACAGTTTTTATTGAATCTCTTTCCATCTTCAAAAATGACTTCTCATCGGGAGTACCAATGTTTCCCGTTTCGATAATAACGAAATCATCTTTAATTTTAGATACCTTGCCACAAATTCCGCCGATAGTTACAATCTTATCTCCTACCTTTAAAGCGTCAAGCATTGCCTTTGTTTCTTTCTCACGCTTCTTTTGAGGTCTGATCAGCATAAAATACATCATTGCAATTACAAATACAAGCAATAAAATATTTATAAGTCCGCCTGACATAGCCGGCGCAGCGCCTGCTCCTGCCGCAGCGCCCTGTGCAGCCTCACCTTCAGCATAAGCTACAACTATACCCAAATCAGATATTAGTTCTCCAATAAAATTCATCATATTGTTCTCCTTTAACTTTATTTCAAGCATAAACCTGATACATTTTATAATTATACTATTTATATTTAAAATTTGCAAGTATTTTTCCACATTTTTTTAGTTCGGTTTTATATTTTTTTAACACACCTTTAATTCCGCATATTACCTCCTTTACGGAAATGCGGCGTTCCATTTTCTTTCCCTCTTTCTGATTTCTTTTATTATATCAGATTTTTG
>JALEPO010000085.1 GCA_022768695.1 Clostridia bacterium | reverse complement strand
CCTCCCCAGCGTTTTTTGGTACTTTTGTACGTACAAAAGTACATAAATAATAAATTACAAAAATTATTAAGCAAAATAATTTTTGTGCCTCTAAACAATAATTTACTAAATTTATTATAAAAATATAATAATACTAAATTAAAAAAAAGTCAATAGAAAATTAGCACTCAACAGCGTTGAGTGCTAACAATTTACAATTTATTCATATTTTATCTGATTTTATTTCTTTTTTGCCTTTGGATATGGTTTCTTTTCATCTGTCAGACCTGCGAGATAATCCATACTTGTATCCAATGCCTGAGCTATGCGTTTACATTGTTCAAAAGTATAATACCGTTTTCCTGTTTCTATTTTTGAATAATCGCTTTGATCTATTCCGGTAAGCATTTGCATTTTTACTTGTGAAAATCCGCGTTCTTTTCGTAAATCTCTTAATCTGCTCATAATTCCACCTCATGATAATTATGTCACGCTGACCTATTGATTTTAGGGTGAAATTGACCTATAATATATTATGTATCAAGAAAGGGTGTGTTATGCGCCCAAAAAATATGTGCTGCAAATAGCAAAGCTGAAAGGAGTGTGTTTTTATGGCAGAATTTTGCAAAGAATGTCTTATGGAAATATATGGTGTAGATTTAAAAAAGAAAAAAATTATTATGTCTAAGGATTTGGATTTATGTGAAAATTGCGGTAAGTGGAAACCTGTGGTAGTTAAAGTAGTTGACAGAAATCCTGTTAAAAGATATTGGAAAGAAATACGGATAAAGCGTGATTTGCGAAAATATCATCACTAAAAAACGGCGCTGTGCGCCGTTTTTTTTTACACATACCCATAAATTCCCCTTACGCTGACTTCGCCGGAGGTGACGCGGATAATTCCGTCTGCGGTTTCAACCACAAGGGCACCGTTTTCGTCCACGTCAACGGCTTTTCCTATGATGGTTTCCTTTTTGAAAATCACGCTCACATCACGTCCGATTGTGATACAGTGATTTTTGTATTCGTCAAGGATTACGCCAAGTCCGCCGTCAAGGAATTTCTTATAATAGTATTCAAATTCATTCAAAAATTTGGCTATTATTTCATTACGAACATATTTTTTCCCACTTTCGATATACATTGAGGTGGCGCGGTCGGCAATATCTCCGTCAAAGCTTTCCATATTGACATTAATGCCCGTTCCGCATATAACATAGTTTACACTGTCTATTTCAGCGGACATTTCTGTAAGAGTGCCGCATATTTTTTTGCCGCCGATAACAATATCATTGGGCCATTTAATCATGGAATTAAGACCAATCGCCTTGCATACGGCAATTCCTGTCACAAGCGTTATCTGCGACACCTCAAGAGGGGAAATGTCGGGCTTTAAAAGTATCGTGTGCCAAATTCCCGTGCCGCGCGGAGATACCCAGCCGCGTCCGCGGCTTCCTTTGCCGTGTGTCTGTACCTCGGCTATGAATACGCTGCCCTCGGGCGCGGTATTGTTCGCCTTGGCGCGTTCGTTGGTGGTGTCGGTTTCATCAAACAGAAAAATATTACGACCGATAAATTCCGTGTTGAGTTCTGATTTTATGCCATCCTCCGTGATTATATCAGGTGATGAAACAAGTCGGTAGCCCTTGTTTGTAACCGATTGGATTTCATATCCATCCTTCTTGAAATTTTTTATATGCTTCCAAACCGCAGCACGCGAAACATTAAGCTGTTCACTTATTTTTTCGCCGGAAATATACCCGTCTGTGTTTTTTAATATGTTTAAAATCTTGTTTTTCAAAAAAATCAATCCCTTCGAATTTGATTATATAATTTTTGCCGATAAAAATCAATGGTTTTATGTTTGAATTTTTACAATAAATAAAAAATGCTTAAATTGGAATTTTATCGAAAAAATGTTTGACAAACGTATATTTGTATGATACAATATAATTAAGATAAAGCATAGGGAGGCGGAATTGATGGAAGTAATGGAAAAACTGCGTATTCTAACGGATGCGGCGAAATATGACGCGTCTTGTTCATCGTCCGGCTCCGACAGAAAGAACACTCCGGGAGGTATCGGTTCAGGTGCGGCGGCAGGGATTTGCCATAGCTTTTCCGGCGACGGCAGATGTATCTCGCTTTTGAAAATTCTTTTAACAAATTATTGTATCTATGATTGTCAGTATTGCATTAACCGCAGCTCAAACGATGTCGAGCGCGCCGCGTTTACTCCGAGGGAAATTGCAAATCTTACAATTGAATTTTATAAGAGAAATTATATAGAAGGATTGTTTTTATCAAGTGCGGTCATAAAAAATCCTGATTATACAATGGAACTTATTATTGAAGCTTTATCGCTTTTGAGATATGAGTATAAATTCAACGGATATATTCATGCAAAGGCAATTCCGGGCGCATCTGAGGAATTGGTGCGTCAGCTTGGATTTTTGTGTGACAGAGTAAGTGTAAATATAGAACTTCCGTCATCGCAGTCGCTAAAGACCTTTGCGCCGCAGAAAACGAAGGAAAACATATTAAAGCCTATGAAACAGATTAAAGGCTCAATTTCTCAGTCGAAGCAGGAGCTTGCGGTATATAGACACGCACCTGTATACGCTCCGGCAGGTCAGAGTACACAGATGATTATAGGCGCGACTCCTGAAACTGACAGAAAAATACTTACGCTTACCGAAAATTTGTATGATAGATTTAAGCTCAAGCGTGTGTTTTATTCAGCCTATATTCCTTTGGGCAAAAATCCGCTTTTGCCAACGACTGCTCCTCCGCTTCTGCGTGAGCATCGACTTTATCAAGCGGACTGGCTGCTGAGATATTATGATTTCCGTGCTGAGGAGCTGCTTGATGAAGCAAATCCTAATTTCAGCAATTTGATAGATCCTAAATGCGAGTGGGCGCTCAGACATATGGAGCTGTTTCCGGTGGAAATTAATTCTGCGCCATATCAGATGATTTTGCGTGTCCCGGGGATTGGCGTGAGGTCAGCTTTGAAAATTGTAAAAGCGCGCCGAACGGGCAGATTATCATTTGACGATCTTAAAAAAATGCGTATTTCAATGAAACGCGCAAAATATTTTATTGTTGCAAACGGCAAGACTTTTCAGAATATATGGCTTCGTCAGGAGTTGATAAAGCCTATGATGCTGGCTGATTCGGGAGCTGCCGGATATGGTCAGCTTAGTCTGCTTGACGAGCCGACAATGGAGGATAGGGTAAAATGTTTAACAGGAGAGATGTGATATTTTTATATGACGGCAGCTTTTACGGATTGCTTACGGTTATTTTTGTTTGTTATTATACTCATACATATCCTGCCGGAATTGAAATTAACGAAAATGTTCAGCAGGAATTATTATGCGATTATGAATATATAGAAACTGATACGGATAAAGCAATGAGGGTAGAAAAGTCTGTTTTGCAGAAAATTTCATTTAAAGCGCTGCATAATATTTTTTATGCCTATCTTTCAAATATGGAGAACAAAGGTATAACTATTTTCAATTACATCCGCGCCGGATATAAATTCGGACGCGAGCTGGATAATCATATGGTGCTCGACTGCGTAAATGACGTTCTTAAAGCAGCGCAGAATGTGGCGCATGAGGCACATTTACTGACCGGATTTATTCGTTTTTCAAAGCTGAAAAACGGTGCTTATTATGCACAAATCACTCCTAAAAATAATGTTCTGCCCGTAATTGAGGAGCATTTTACAGAACGGTACGGCTCGATGGCATTTCTTATACATGATACAAGAAGAAATATGTGCCTTGTGTATAACGGAACGGAATCTGTAATACGAACTACGGTTTCTTTGCCGAAGCTTGAACCGGCAGATGATGAAAAGGAATATCAAAAGCTATGGAAATGCTTTTTTGATACGGTGGAAATTAAGGAACGTCATAATGAAATGTGTCAGAATAATCACTTGTATAAAAGATTCAGAAAAAACATGACTGAATTTAATACTTATTAAATACTCAGACTGTAGACAAAGCTGCTTGAGGTTTTGCCAACCTTGTCTTGGACGCTCGAGGTGCCGGCCTCTTATTGAATACTTTAAGTCTGCGTTGGAAAGAGCGAATTAATTTGTGCGTGAAGCAAAAAAAACAGTCCTGTTTTATGTAAAATCATAAAACAGAGCTGTTTTTAACATCATGCCTGTATGATTATGCAACGGAAATTTATATGGCAATATTTCCGTCATTGATTGCGCGTATTACTGCTGAAACCGCGTGTGAATTATTGTCAACAGTAATATAATCTGCGGCGGCGCGTACCTCTGGGATTGCATTAGCAACCGCGATGCCTGTACCGGCAAGCTGTATAAGTGAAAGGTCGTTTTCATTATCGCCCATGCCTACTGTTTTTTTAGGATCAATCCTTAACAATTCCGCAAGCTTAAGCAGACCCGCACCCTTGCTTGAGTTTTTGGGCAAAAGCTCATAGTAATAAGGACTTGACTGAATAAATGTGTATTTTTCAGCAAATTCGGACTCCTTAAGCAGCTTTTTAATTGCCGGAATGTCGTACTCCTCAACCATAAAAATTACTTTTTGCCAGGTTTCCGGTATTTCATGATAGTCCATGAAATTGTCGGGGAGTTTTTCTATCATTTGGTGTTCGCGCAGTAATCGGTTTGTCTTTGAAAAATATACTTTTGTTTCTGTGCATACTTCTATTCCCGCCTGAGGGAACTCACGGTCGACAAACTCGGCTACCTTTATGGCATCTTCATCAAGAAATGCAGACCAAAGCATCTTGTTACGGTTAAAATCGTAAATGCCTGCACCGTTAAAGCATATCATAGGCGCGTTTGGAGTAATATATTCGAGCATAATTCTTGCGCCCGCAACAACTCTGCCTGTGGCAAATGTGAAAAGACCGCCTTCTTTTTTGAAATATTCTATAGCGTGTTTGTTTTCTTCGGAAATTTGCTTATCTGTTGTGAGAAGCGTATCGTCTAAATCAGTACATAATAAAATTCCATCAAATTTTCCCATATAACATTCATCACCTTTCTATAACTGTCAGCAATATTTTAACATATTTTTTATCTGTATTCTACCTGTAAAATGTGACAATATAATCGACTTGAATAGCAAATTCATAGTAAAAATCACAATAATTTGATAAAAATTACATATTTTTTGACTTATAGAGCTTATAAAATACTATATTTATAAAATATTTATTACGAAAACATTGCAAAACAATTAAAAATGTGCTATAATAATTTGATACTGAAAAAGGAATGTTAATCAATGGGAATTACCGAACAGCTAATAAAAAAATCCTGTTCCTCAACCATATATAAGCGTGGTATGGAATATTTCCGTGAGGGCAGGGTTCATCTGAGAAAACGTGAAGACAAATTAATAACAGCAGTTGTTGACGGAGATGAGCTTTATAACGTACAGATAAAGCTTGATGATGATAACATAACTGACTTTTTCTGCACTTGTCCGTATTATGAAACAATGAATACAATGTGCAAGCATATTGTTGCAACTCTGAAGCAACGGCAGACTGAGCAGGAGGAGGGCGGCAGCTTTATTGATGAAAACGATAAGCTGGCGCAGCTTCTGTGCAATGAGTTTGCCATGAAGGGAACAGAAACAAATCAGCTTCATGCAAAATTTATTATATATATAAACAAGGTATCTGCCGCGCTATCATATGGAATTTCTCTTGAAATTGGGAGTGTAGGCGGGGTAATGCATGGGATAGAAAATTTTCTTGACTGCTATATTAAGGGCAAGGAATTTAAGATAGACCGCAATACATCGTATATTCCGGGAGTGACGGAATTTCCCAAATATCAGGCAGAGCTTATATCTATATTGGCTGAAACATACGAAAATCGTTCCACTGAGGTCGTATTTTACACAAAAGCCGCATATCAGACGTGCTTTGGAGCGCGCACTGCGCATAGAATTTTTCCACTTTTGAAATATGTTGATTTTTCTATTGTGCTTGATGGGATGTCTATGGGCAGTATACTGATAAAAGAGGAAAATCCGGATATTATAGTAGATGTGTACGCATCTGACGGTGAAATAAATATGTCTGTCAGTGACAGAGGATTTGCAATGGTTCCCGACGGAGAGTGGTTTTTATACGAGGGAGTTATTTACCATACCGACAGCGAATGGCAGGAATATTATATGCCTATTTATCATGCGCTGTATGCCCAAAACAGGACTCAGATAAGCTTTAAGGGCGATAATACCATGCTTTTTGCAACGCATGTGCTGCCTAATATAAAAGATAAGCATGGTATTGTAACGCGGGGAATAGACGATTTGGTTGTAAATGAAACACCTGTGTTTGAGGTGTATTTTGATACATTAAAAAATGGCATAACGGCGGTTATAAAAGCAAATTATGGCAGCGTGTCTATTCGATTACCTATGAATTCCGTAAATGAAAGTAAAAAGATAGTAGTGCGTAATTTCGATATGGAGCGTGAAATACTCGGGTTGTTTTCGGATTTTGTATTGACTGATGATGTTTATATGCTCTATGAGGATACTGAAATATATAATTTCATTACAGAAAAATTGACGGATTTAGGCAAAAAGGCTGTTCTTTATTACTCGGAGCGTTTTAAAATGCTGAGTATTCCTGAAAAAGCGGACATATATGCGTCTGTTAGATATAACAGCGATATAAATTTGCTGGAGGCCGGATTTGAAAGTAATTTGTCATATGAGCAAATTTGCGGCATATTAAATGCAGTTAAAACAAAACGCAGATTTTACAGGCTTTCAAACGGAAGATTTCTTGATTTAACGGACAATGACAGCAGAAGTGTTTTTAATCTGCTGGAGCAGCTTGACTTTACAAATTCGGAGCTTAAGGAACACAGCAAATATATTCCGGCGTACAAAGCGCTGTATTTGGATGCGGTAAGCGGTATAGATAAAGACAAAAGCTTTGTTGATTATATAGAAAAAATAAAAAATGTTGAACCGAAAATTCCTGAGGAACTAAAAGGAGTGCTGCGCCCGTATCAGATTGACGGGGTGAAATGGATGTCGCAGCTTAGCCAATTCGGTTTTGGAGGAGTGCTTGCGGATGATATGGGCTTAGGTAAGACTTTGCAGGTGATTGCGTATGTTCATGGCAAAAAGCCGGATATGCCGGCTCTGATTGTTACTCCGAGCGCGCTGACATATAACTGGCTTAGTGAAATAAAAAGATTTACACCGGATGCGACAGTGCTTATAATTGACGGAAGTAAAGAGGAAAGAGAAAAGCTTATAGCAAAAATACATGATTATGAATTTATTATAACATCATATCCGATACTGCGAAGAGATATAAATATGTATCGTGATATAGAATTTTCATACTGCTTTATAGATGAGGCGCAGCATATAAAAAATGCAAAGACTATGAATGCCAGAAGTGTAAAGAAAATTAACGCAAAGCGCAGGTTCGCGCTGACTGGTACACCGGTTGAAAATTCTTTAATGGAGCTTTGGTCTATTTTTGATTTTGCAATGCGCGGATATTTATATGACGCGCACGAATTTCGTGCCCGATACGAATATCCTATTATAAAGGAAAAGGATGAGGTATCGGCTGCGGATCTTAAAACAAGAATAAAGCCGTTCATACTTCGAAGAATGAAGGCTGAGGTGCTTAATGAGCTGCCGGAAAAAATTGAAAATACAATCTATGCGGATTTAACTGCAGAGCAAAAGAAAATGTATTCTGCATATCTCGCAATGGCAAAGGATCGGACGATAGCGCTTTTGAATGAGGGCGGCAGAGGAAAAATGCAGATATTAACTCTGCTTATGAGGTTAAGACAGATTTGCTGTCATCCTTCGCTATTTGATGAGAATTATAAGAATGAAAGCGGAAAGCTTGAGCTATTAATGGAGCTTATAGAAAACGCTGTAGATTCAGGGCATAGACTGCTGATATTTTCGCAGTTTACGTCTATGCTGTCGATAATACGCAGTGAGCTTGACAGAAAAAAAATACCTTCATTTTATCTTGACGGTCATACGCCGTCATATGAAAGGGCAGAGCTGGCGGACAGATTTAACGGAGGAGAACGTGACGTATTTCTGATTTCTCTGAAGGCGGGCGGAACCGGTCTTAATCTTGTGGGTGCGGATACGGTTATACATTATGACCCTTGGTGGAATCCGGCGGTGACGGATCAAGCATCTGACAGAGCGTACAGAATAGGTCAGACGAGGGCGGTTCAGGTTATACGTCTTGCTGCAAGAGGAACTATTGAAGAGAAAATACTCAAGCTTCAGGAGGCGAAACGGATGCTTGCGGATGAGGTTGTACGAGTAAACAATGAAAACTTCAGCAGTCTTACCAATGAGGAGATTTTGGCATTATTTGAGTAACAGAGAGGAGATGATGCTATGAAATTCAGAGCGATTTTTGATAATGACGAGGATATTGAGGAAGAGGAATTTCAGCTTAAGCCGTGGATGAAAACAACTTTGTTTTTTCTGGCTTGGACAGTTATTCTTGTGTGTTGTGCAACAATTTATATTGCAAAAAGCAGGTATATATATTTTTGGGACGATGCAAATTATTGGGATTCTGCCCGTGAGATAGCATCAGGCTCAATTTCTGATGGTTTCTGGAAGAATGTGTACGACTCTATCGGGAGCATGAACTATAACTATACAGCCGGACTTATTTCGGCGGCGTTTGCGTATTTATTCGGCGGTTCGCGGCTGATATATGTTATAAGCATTGTGCTGATGTATCTTATACCATCAATGGTAATGATGTATGCTTTGGCAAAAAAGCTTGGTGCCGCGCCTGAACTTACGGTTGCCGTGACTATGCTGATGTGTCCTTTTATAATTTGTATAGCTTTTTTGGGATTTGTTGACATCGGCGGATTATTTATATGTCTGCTTTGCTACGTTTTGTATTTTACAAAGGATGGTCAAAAGCAAAGCGTGATAAAAAGCATTGCCATAGGTGCTTTACTTGTGCTTGTGATGATATGGCGGCGGTATTATGCGTTTTTTGCAGTGTCATTTATTACGGCAATGGTGGCGGATGTAATACTTTTCAGAAAAAAATGGTATTGCGTGTTAGCGGTAGTTGCCACTGCGGCAGCGTTGCTTTTGTTCTGCTTTAGAGATTTTTTGTTTAATATACTGATGGCAGATTATGGTGATATTTATTCGGGATATAAATATGCTGTAAGCACAGATTTCAAACTTATAACAAGATATTTTGGAATTATATTTCTGATATTTTTAGCGGTATGTTCGGTGGTTATGGGTATAAAAAAGAAGGAATATCGGCCTGTTATTTTATGGATTCAGATTATTGCCTGTGCCTCGATGTTTATGGCAACGCAAACTCATGGTCAGCAGCATTTGCTGCTGTATATGCCGTCTGTGATTGCCTTGATGGCGCTGATTATAAAGTATGCGGATACAACATGGATGAGAGCCGGTATTTGTATTTTAGCGGCTGTAAATACAATAAATGTTTGTATTCCGCGTGAACAGCCGGAGAATATTCGTGATATTTCGCATTATGCGCTTGTACCGGATTTTTCTGCGCTTTCACGCACGAGAAGCGATATATATCAGATATTGTCGCTGAAAAATAATCTGGACGGTATAATAGGCGCTGATGAAACAATGGGAGTGCTTGCGTCCTCATTTAAATTTAATGAGGATATATTAAAGAATGTTGAACCGTCGCTTAATCTTGAGCAAAAACGGTCAGATTATATAAAATCAATGCCTCAGGTTGATTCGAGAGATACGGATATATCGGAGCTTTACGCTGTGAATTATATGCTTGTGGCGTATCCTGCTCAGACGCATTTAGCGGACGGCAGCCAGACTGTTATAACTGAAGCGGTAGGAAGCTTTTATAACTGGACTGATTTTGCAGCTGCTTTCCAGGAGGTTTATGAATGTGAAACTGTTATTGATGATATTACCATAAAGCTTTTTAAACGTACCCGTGACGTTACAGAACCGGAAAAAATGCAGTTTCAAAGCAGACTATATCAATAATTAACAGATTGTTTACAGTTAATTAATTGACATAACAGCGTTATGATAATAAAATAATCATATAAACCTAATCGGAAGGGAGAATAACAGATGCGAAGCTGTGTGTTTTGTGGCAAAGAGCTTGAAAAAGGTGAAGTCTGTATGTGCCCTCAAAGTGTAGAAAGACGGGCGAAGAAAAATCATACTGAAGAAAATAATGCAAGAGCAAATACCAGTCAGAGTGCCGGCAGCAATTTTAAAGCTGAGCAAGCGGAGCGTACAACCTATAAAACCGGTTATACTGCGCCACAGGGAAAATTCAAGAGAGCATGGAATCGTCATAAGGCTCGCCAAAAAAGCAGAGAATCAATAAATCCGGGAGGGTTTTTTAGAGAACTTTTAAGCTTTGTTAAAGCCTTTATAAAGTCCCCGATTGATAAAATAATAAATCCTCCGAATATCGGTAAAGCATCTATGCTGACTATTGCGGCGATACAGGGAGCTGTAACATGGCTGAGTCTTTATTTTGTTTATACAGGAATAAACAGGAGTGTGTTCAGTATACTCGGTTCAGTGCTTGGTTTTGCCGGAATACAGGGATATTCATCCATAATAAAGCTTTTGATATGTATTGTATTCGGTGCGGTAAGCGGAGTAACACTGTTCTTCATTTATACGGGAATATTTTATTTTATAAATAAATTTGTGTTAAAAAACGATGTAAAATATTGGGATTTTGCTGTAAGACTATCACTTACGGGAATACCGCTTACGGTCTTGGGACTAATAGGGGTATTATGCAGCTTCTTCTCACTGACAACACTTGCAATATTAATTTTGTGCGGTTTAATAAGCTTAGTGGTGCTTACCTATGAGGCGCTGCGCACAGAATGGATAAATAAGTCGCCGGGAACGGTGATGTATTCTATGATGGCTGGATTTTTTGTATTTTTAACAGTCATATGCTATTTAATAAGGATTTCATAAACGAAAGGATGATATAAAATGAAAGAAATCAAAACAACAAACGCACCGGCTGCGATAGGCCCTTATTCTCAGGCTATAGTATCCGGAAATCTTCTGTTCACATCTGGTCAGATTCCTATTAACCCTGAAACAGGAGAAATTCCCAATGGGGTAGAGGCTCAGGCAAGACAGGCACTTACAAATGTTAAGAACCTGATAGAGGCATCCGGCGCAAGTATTGACAATGTAATAAAAACCTCAGTGTTTATCAAGGACATGAATGACTTTGCAAAGATAAATGAAATTTATGCAGAATTCTTTACAGAGCCGTATCCTGCACGTTCCTGTGTAGAGGTTGCAAGACTTCCAAAGGATGTATTGCTTGAGGTTGAAACGATAGTTGAGCTGTAATCAAATAAGAGGATTATGACGCCTTTGCATGATGGCAAAAAAATGAAACAAAGCATATTATTAAAACGATACAAAATAAGTTTAATAGAGGGGCTGCTGCAAAACATAAGCTTTGCAGCAGCCCTCTTTGTTTTTTTGTAAAATAAACAGCAAGATAGCCGATAGAGCTTGCTGCTCTGTCTGTTATTATTAATATCCAAGCTGTTCCGGTACAAGAACAATAGTAATTCTTCCGGGGAAATAGTGACAGCCGTCAACTATGCTTGTTACGTTGCATACTCTTGCTTGTGAGCTGCAATCTGTGCAAGTGCAGCAGTCGTCCGTAGCGCATGGGGTTTTGTGAGTTATTCTTCTTGCGTTAAGCGGAGCTATTGATTTTGCGCGCTTAATGCCGTCTTCGACTGTTTCAACAATCTTGTTTACACCGGCAACTATGATAACCTTTTTAGGACCAAATACAATTTGGCTTGTACGGTTGCCTGTGCAGTCTATATTTACAAGCTGACCGCCCATTGTTATAGCGTTTGTGCTTGAAACGAATACATCTGCATGATAGCCCTCTCTGTATTTTTCGAGCATTGCCTCGAAGTTAGGAGTGTTATACCGGTCGATGAAATTATATTTATCACTTCTTATTTCATCAAGAATACCTGTTTCGTTAAGGGTAACACTTCCGCCGACTGCGATGGTAGAACCCTCAGGAATCATGTCCATAACTATTTTTCTTGCATCATCTTTGTCCTTTGCATAAGCAACTCCGAAATCTCTTTTTTTAAGAATTTCCATAAGCTCCTTTATTTTTAAATCATTTGCCCATGTTTGTACTGCATCCATAATATGTACCTCCTGAAAATTATATTGTAATTTAGCAAGCGTTTTTTGTCGTAACATAGTCAGATGTCTAAATCGCCTGCCGGAAAAGTAAGTGTCCAACTTAAAAAGCAGGAACATTTTTCTTCTGATTATATTTTACACCATAATTTATTAAAAATCTATAGTTTTTTAATTATTTTAATGATTAGTACAAAAAATACATCACATGCATCGCTAAAACCTTGAAAAATGGGCATTCTACGCAACTGATGATAAATTAAAAAATGTGGTCAAAAATTATAGATATAGACATAAATAGACACAAATAGACCCAAGTAGACAGCCAATTGTGGTCAAAATTGTGGTCAAATGGTCAAAAAATTGTGGTCAAGAAAAAAGCCAACCTTATAATTATTTTTTATAAGGAAGGTGTAGAGGGGAATTAAATGAAAACAAAAAAACAATAAAAGTATTTGCAAATTAATAAAAACATGATATAATCATTTAAAACAGTAGATATTGGCAAAACAATATCTTTTTTTTATACCCAATATATGAAATAAAAGCATAAAAAACGAAAAATATTTTAAAAGAAGAACAACATGTCAAACAAATTTTCATCAGCAGTATTCATATCTAACTCATTTATGTCGGAAGGAATCAAATCTTTTACTCCGGGTTTTATAAAAACTTTCATGGTTATAATCGATTTTACTGTGAAAAAGATGCTCCAATGCTTGTTTGTTTTGCAAAAGATGCGCATGCACCCTTTTATAATCTTGATACCAAAAGTGAAGTTAAGACGGATTCCGAAACCTCTATTGAAGAAGTATTATCATCTTTCTTATGTCACGATTATAAAAAAATTCTTCTTTTGGTAGATGCATCAATCATTAATGATAAACAACTATTCAACAAAATTATAAATCAAGTCTCAGATAAAAACAATATTACATCCATGTTTTATACAAATGGAAAAAATATAAATCCCACAGAAGTGATTAAAAAACTCAAAAGCGAAGTTCAGGGTACTAACATATGTGATTATATTTGGAAATCAATTTGGAAATCAATTTGGAAGCAACCGTTATCAGCTATAAAAACTTTAAGTGATGCTTTAAAGGACATTACAACCAGAAAAAAACTAGGGGCTGCGGAAAAAGTTGTGTAAGTAATATCTGACAAAACTCGACAAGGCGAAAATTACAGGTATAAGCTTAATATAATTTGTCAATAATAACTATTGGCTTTTACCGCTTGACAGGGGACGGTCTGCCGAGGAGCAACCAGAGCTGTCTTACGGATTTTGTACTAAAACGGGCGGTGATTTTTCATCGCTCGTTTTGCCCGTTTTAGGGAAAACCAATGCGTTAAACCTCGGGGTTCGGGGCAGAGCCCCTTTTATGCTGTTTTCTCATCATGCATGATTTCAAGTTGCCGAATAACAATATCCCAGTTTTTATAGCGCTGTGTCCACTTTTTTGTAATATTCTGTGACGCAAAATACAGCATTTTTCTGAGTGAATCATCATTTGGAAATACAGATTTTGTCTTTGTTACCTTTTTGAATTGGCGATTCAGCCCCTCAATAATATTTGTCGTATATATTATCTTCCGTATCTCTACCGGATATGCAAAGAATGTGGATAATATATCCCAATTATCTTCCCATGACTTTACTGCTGACGGATACTGTGACTGCCATTTTTCC
>JALEPO010000083.1 GCA_022768695.1 Clostridia bacterium | reverse complement strand
CACATGAGCTTCACCTGCGGCAATTGCAGTGATGTTCTTCAGATATGTTTCCATACCTGATGATGCGCCGGCATAAACCTGCATTGGTACAGGTCTTGTTACGGTATCATTTATACCTAACTGATAATTATTATTCAGACCCCAAGTCCATACAGTACCGTCCGCCTTTAGAGCAGCACTGAAAGAATTACCTGCTGCTATATCAATTACATCCTGAATATACCAGCTGTCAAGCTCTGCTGAGCTTTCTGACGCACTTTCGCCGCGGTATACCTTCTGCGCAGCATAAATGCCGGCAGGTGTATTTGCGTCACGGAATATCTGATCGCTGTTAGAGGTATCGCCGTTACCAAGCTGACCATATGTATTCTGACCCCATGCGTATACATGACCGTCATTTGTCAGTGCAAGTGTGTGTGTATTGCCTGATTCAATTCTTGCTATACCCGAAAGAGGCTGAAGCGTACCTGTTGATGTCATCTCCTGCACAAGCTCCGGAGTGCTGTGAGCTATGCTGTCAGTTGTACCGTTACCGATTAAACCGTTTGTATTCTGACCCCATGCATATACCTTGCCGTCCTCAGTTACAGCATATGTAACATTCATTCCGGCATGAACATACTTAATTGCTTCACCGCCCGGGAAATTAACCTTAATAGGATACATCTTGCTTACGGTAGTGCCGTCGCCAAGCTGACCTTCGTTGTTTCTGCCCCATACATATACGTCACCGTTATCACGCAATGCGACAGCGTGTGCATTACCGCCTGAAACCATAGGCATAACTCTTCTTCCGCTTTGCTTTACTGTCAGACTGATTGAAGATGTTATACCTGTTTTTTCACTTGTAACTGTAATTACGACCGTACCTGTCTGTGTACCGGCAGTAATTACGCCGTTTGTATCAACAGAAGCAACATTATCATTCGATGACTTGTATGTGAATGTATCATCTGTTGCCAATGTATGAGTATCATCTGTTTCAAGGTTGAAACCATACATATGATGATACTTGATTGCTTTTATTTCAATAGTTTCACCAGTTGCAATTGTTGTCAGATATTCAATCTGGGTTTCACCCGCATCATCTGAGAAGAATTCAAGTAAATCCTCAGGACGCTCACCTGTGTATGCAGGAGTATTCACATCATATGCGTCGAATTTACCTAACTGCCATTCAGTATTTCTGCTCCATGTATACACATAACCGTCACTTAACTCCGCAACAGTATTATTTATACCGGACGCTACATTGCTTACAAACTTAATATATTCGTCATCGCTCTGCACTGCACCCTTAAGAACCAACTTTGGAAGTGTTTCATTTGCAGTTGTATTGCCAAGACCAAGCTGATTAAGTCCGTCATAACCCCACGCATAGAGGTAACCATCATTTGTAATTGCAAATGACTGATTATTCTTAGCGGCAACTGAAGAAATATTGCTCAGCTTGCCTGTTGTGTTACCGCTGACTTGATCTGCTGAGGAAATATTTCTTACCTGTAAAGGTACATAATGCTTTGTATTATTTTCCGTTGTCCAGTCACCGTTCTGACCGTAGGTGTTATCACCCCATGACCATACATAGCCTGTCTTTGAAAGTGCAAGCATATGATTATTGCCGGCAGCAATCTTTGTAATATTCTGTATGTAATCACTGCCTGCCGGAGCAACATTTTCCGCTTCTTCCGGACTTTCTCCACGAAGTACCTGAACCGGTGTCGGCTTGTTTACAGCAGTTCCGTCACCAAGCTGACCCTTTGAGTTATTACCCCAAGTATAAACTGTTCCATCGCTCTTTAATGCTGCAGAGAAGCTTGCGCCCGCTGCAATCGCTGAGATATTGCTCAGATAATATTCATTATCCTCATGCGAATTTGTACCACTTGTACCCTTTAGTACCTGAACTGCGTATGCGCTTGTCGTAGTTGTGCCGTCGCCAAGCTGACCTGAGGTATTATCACCCCATGTCCATACTGTGCCGTCATTTCTTAATGCCATTGAGAAGTTATCTCCGGCTGCGACAGCTACAACATTTGAAAGCGGTGTGGTTTCATCAACCATAACAGGAACAACTATGCTTTCAGTTGTTTTTGTTTCACCGTTACCAAGCTGACCATATGTATTGTCACCTGCTGCGTATACAAATCCATCTGCAACAATAAGCATATGCTTTGTACCGGCAGCAATAGCTGTCGCTGTTGTAAATACGCTCGCACGGTCTGCTGCTCCATCAGGCTTTTTAACCTGTACCGGGAAGCCTCTTGTTATCTTAGTGCCGTCGCCAAGCTGACCGTATGCATTATTACCCCATGTCCACACTGTTCCGTCTGCTTTAAGTGCAACCTGGAAGTTTGTACCGGCAGCAAGAGCTGATGCGACTATTCTATGCTCGCCTTCGCCCTTTACTGTTACGTTGATTATGCCAACATATCCATTTCTCTTATTTCTGAATGTAATTGCTGTTGTACCTGTCAAGCCTGCAGGTGTAATTGTAGCTATATCGCCTGTTCTTGAAACTGTTGCAACAGTTAATACTGAGGACGTAAATTCTATATTACCTATATCCGAAACATCTGATGACGTAATCTGAGATGCACCCGCTTTATTGAACAGATTGAAGCCTGTCAGATAATGCTCGTAAATCTGTGCAATATCAATCTCGATTTTTCCTGTTTTATCAATTGTTATGTATTCAGGAAGCGGTGAATAATTTACAGGTGCAGAATTTTCATCAACATATACTGTTGCCTGCTGGAATGACAATGTATTTGAATCCGTATCACCTGCCTGTACAGGAGTCTTTGCGGCAGTTGTTGTTATATTGGCAAGCTGACCATCATCATTTCTACCAAATCCCCATACATAACCGTCATCTCTGATAACAACTGTATGATATGTTCCTACCGATGCTCCAATTACATTCTTTAGGTATTCGTCTGCATCCGCATTGAAGGTATAGCCCTTAAGAACCTTTACAGGCGCATACTTTTCTCTTGTTGCATCAACACCAAGCTGACCATATTCGTCAGCACCCCATGTATATACTTCATAATTATTTGTTATAACAAGCGTGTGATTTCCGCCTGCATATATTCCGATTATATTTGACAAATATGAAGTATTTTCATCAATGTCAATTCTATCTCTTTCAAGCGCCGCACCGGCAGCAACCTGTACCGGCACATATGATTCGGTAACAGTTGCATCATTGTTACCAAGCTGACCATATGTATTGTCACCCCATGTCCAAACAGTACCGTCAGCTTTTAAAGCCACGCTGTGCGCGCTGCCTGCTGAAATTTTGAGCACATCACTTAAACCTGCTACTTCTTCAGGTTTCCAATCATATCCTAAGTCTGTTTCAATAATTTCTTCGTCCGAGTCATCGCCATCACCCGCGTCGGCGCCTGTGTCATCACCTGAGCCATCGCCGCTGCTGCTGCCTGTGCCTGACGAGCCGCCCGACGTTGTCTTTGTGCTTCGTCCAAGCTGTCCGCGGTTATTTCTGCCCCATGTATATACCTTGCCGCTTGTATCAACTGCCATGTTATGGTAGTCACCTGCAGCAATCGACTTTATGTTCTGTAGATTTGTAATCTTATTGAATGATGCTGACGGTGCTACTGCGTCAACGATACCAAGCTGACCGTAAGCATTATCATATCCGTATGAGAATACACTGCCATGCTCTGTAAGAACAATCAGATAGTCCGCACCTGCATCCATACCGGTAATTGCGCCGTCAAGATCCGCTGTGCTTACTGCTGTAGGAACTGTCAAATCTGTTCCGTCTGTTACCGATACACCCCATGTATAAAGTGTGCCATCCTTTGCAACTGCAAATACGAAATCATCGCCTGCTGACAGCATCACTATATCCTTAAGCGGATTACCGGCTGCGTCTACAACCTGTACAGGGTACTTTTTACCTGAAAGTGTGCCGTCGCCAAGCTGACCATGGGTATTGTTACCCCATGACCATACTGTTCCGTCCTCTTTTAATGCAACTGTAAAGCTCTTTCCTGCTGAAACCATTGTTCCTGAAGGTGTTACATTTTCACCCTTCATTGTAACAGTAACATGAGCCTTATAGCCGTTTAGAGGATTTGTAATTGTTACTATTGTAGGACCTGCCTTTGCAGGAGTTGATGTCTGGTGCAGTTCATCACTGCCTGCGGCAAAATTACCGATTGTTATATCCGATGATACGAAGCTCAATGAATTAGGATCGGCAATTTCTGTAATTTCATCATCCTCATACAAATTAAATCCGACAATTCTCTTATTCTTTATATTAGCCTTGTTGAAATCTACATACTGACCGTCTGTTAGCTCCAGATAATCAGGTGTAATGTATGCATTAATTATATTACCTGACGCATCCTTCACTTCAACATTTTCAAGCTCAAGAGTTTTTACCTCTTCTTTGCTTACATGAACAGGTATAGGTGAATCAATCTTTGTATAATCACCAAGTTCACCGTATGTATTCATTCCTGTAGCATAAACACTGCCGTCTTCCTTCATAATTGTAAGGTGGTTTTTACCATAATCTGCAATAAACGCATCCTCAAACAGAAGCAAATCGCCTACATCCGATCTTACCGAATCATGTACTCTTAACGGTGTGCTTGTACCAATTTTACTGTCTACACCAAGCTGACCATAGCCATTCGCACCTACAGTATAAATAATATTTCCATCTGTAATAAAGGCACTGTTATTTCCGCCTGCTGTCACATCATAAACACTTGTACCATTTCCATCTACATCTAAATATGTCGGTACAGATGTCGTAGCTATTGTTCCAAGCTGACCATTGTCATTGGTACCCATTCCGTAAACCTTATGAATACCGCCTTCATTTGTACGTATATAAGAATGTTTTGTACCTATTGCTGATTGTACAGCGTTATACATAAATTCATCGTCATAGCTTGAATTACCCATGCTGTTACCCTTCTGAACCTGAATAGGTACATAGGTATAATTTGTATCATCGTAATTGACGAAAGTTTTAGCTAATGTGCCAATACCAAGATGGTTATATGTATTATCTCCCCAAGCATATATACTGCTGTTATCAGCAATAGCAAATGAAGATACATTACCTGCTTCAATGGTAACAATATTGCTCAAGCGATGCGGAGTCTGTGTTGCTCGTGTTGAATTTGTTTCATCCGCATTAAGAGTAAACGCTGTATCGCCTGCCATAGCACCGGAGGTTACATATACTGGGGTTGACTTGTTACCTGCAGCGCCTCTATAATTATCGCCCAGCTTACCGTTTGTATTTACACCCCATGCAAGCACATGTCCGTCTTCTGTCAACGCAAGCGCATAATCCATTCCCGCGCTGATTTCAATTATACCTGACAGATATTCTGTATCGTCTTCTGTTACATAGCTGTCGCTTGCACCACGAAGAACCTTAGTTGGCTGATATGCAATACCGGTGCTGCCTGTTCCAAGTCTGCCGCCTGTTCCGTTACCCCATGAGTAAACTGTTCCGTCGCTCTTCAACGCAACTACAAAATCATTACCTGCTGCAATTGAAACAATATTTCTCAGATAACCTAAACCATTTGAATCTGCAACCTGTATAGGTTCTGCCCATGAAGGAACTCTTGTTATAGAGTTGTTCACCATGTTAAGCTTATCTATCTTGCCATCCTGGTCAAGTGTTGAATATCCTATACCAAGCTGACCTGAAGCATTATTACCCCATGTCCAAACTGTTCCGTCTGCCTTAAGCGCAACTGTGAAGTCAACACCGTTTGCAATCATCGGAACCGCTATTTTGCCTGTCTTTATAACATCTACCACAAATTCACCCGAATAGCCGGTTGTTTCATCTGTTACTATAATTGATACCTTACCGTAATGTCCGCCTACAGGCTTAATAACTGCTCCAAGCCCATTTACCCATTCAACAGTTGCTACTCTTTCATCTGATGATGTGTATGAATAGTTTGCATTTGCCAATGGATAGAACTTCATGTCATTTAACAAATTAAATCCCGGAACATATTTAATCTTGATTGCATCGATGTTAATTACAAGCTTGTTTTCTTCATTCAATCTGTAATGCAAACCGATTTTATCTATATTTTCAGTTGAACCGTCATCGAGTAACAGCTGACCTTCATTGAAGTCAAGGGCATAGTAATCTACAGGTCCTACATTGTATGCACCTGAGCGTGAATTATTTATAAAGTCACCAAACTGACCTACACTGTTCTTACCAAATGCCCATACAGTACCGTCGGTTTTAAACAATGCAGATGCAGTGTTTCCTAATGCAATTTCCTCTACTTTTGTGAAGTAATCGCCTGTTTCATTTTTATTATTGCCCTTTACAATCTGTGCCGGATATACTCTGCCGCCGTTTGTGTCGCCAAGCTCTGCATTTGTATTTCCGCCCCATGCATACAGATTTTCGCCCTCTGTAATTGCAGCTGTCTTATCATAGCCTGCTGATACAGTCATAATATCCTCAAGAGCGTTATCTGCATCCCATTTAACCTTTATCCATTCGCTTGATGAGAAAGAATCACCATTGCCAAGCTGACCGCTTGTGCCTAAACCGGCTGTATAAGCCGTATTGTTATTAAGCAGAATAATCGAATGCGAGCTGCCCATATCAGCCTCAGCTATATTCTGCATATACACATTTGCAATGCCGCCTGCAAGCATATCATAGTCATCCGTTCTGTTTATAACCTGCGCGGAAACAACCTTGTGATATGTATCGGACTTAGTATCACTGCTGTTATTTTTCGTCATCTTATTGCCATAACCAAGCTGACCACTTGATCCAAGACCAAATGTAAATGCAGTTCCGTCAGCACGGATAAGCATTGTGCTGTTTCCTCCTGCTGCAATAGATGTAATTGAATGCGCCGGACTGCCATTTCTGCCGTTGTTCAAATCTTTTACAAGCTGCGGTGTACCGTATGATGCAACCGGACCTGTATATTCATAGCGCACAGATATTCCTGCAGTACCTTGACCTATCTGACCATAGCTATTATCTCCCCATGCATATACATTACCATTTGAAGCCAAAGCCACACTATGATTTGCGCCCGCTGCAACTGCAACTATAGGAACATCTATTGAAATCTTTGTAGGCAGTACAGTTCCGTTACCCCATGTCCATACATTGCCATCTCTGTCAAGTGCAATAACGTGATTATCACCCGTGTCAATTTCCACTATATTATCAAGATAACCGTTATTTGCACTGTTACGAACCTGAACCGGATAGAAAGAATTTGATTTAGTATTATCACCAAGCTGACCATACTCATTATATCCCCATGCCCACACAGTACCATTATCCATCAGTGCCGCAAAGAAGCTGTTGCCACCCTTAACAGCCGGAACCGCAATCTTATCGTCACCTGTCTGAATAACCTTTACTATAAGCTGACCGCCATACATATGAGGATCGTCAACAAGACCTGTATATCTTCCGTCATCAGGCGCTGTAATTTCTTTCTTAAAGCTGATTGTTGTCTGACCGTACAGACCTCTGTTTGCCGTAATTTTACCATTCTGATCAACTGTTGCAATATCAGTATTTGAGGATGTAAATTCAAATCCGTCAGCAACAGTCATGCTGCCGTTTGCAGCATAATCAAGGAATTCAAAGCCCTGAATATACTCCCAGTCAATATTATTAATCTGAAGCTCTTCGCCCTCTGTTATTGTAATAACAGGAGTAAGCGGATTTACAGCAGCATCCTTTTCATATGTTACACCTGTAGTGGTATTTGTTGCATTTACAGCTGTCAAAATATGTGCAGCTCTGTCACCCGTCTGTACAGGTATTGCTTCATTTACTCTGTAGTTATTACCAAGCTGACCGTTACGGTTTTGTCCCCATGCCCAGATTGTTCCGTCACGAAGTATTGCAGTGCTGTAATAAGCGCCGCTTGCTATTGAAACCGGCTCTTTGATATAATCGTCCGTTGTATATAGATTTTGACCCTTAACAATTCTTACAGGTGTATTACTGTTATCAGTTGAATTGATACCCAGTTGTCCTACATTGTTAGCACCCCATGAATATCCTTCATTTGTAATTCCGTCATCATTTAGGACAATAGCCATAGCAGTATTGCCGCCTGCAGAAACTGCTGTAACATTCTTAAGAATAATGTCATTGTTATCTGCATCTTTATCACCTGTTATAACAGAAACCGGAGTACCTGATGATTCATCATTACCTGTTCCAAGCTGACCTGATGTGCCAAGGCCCCATGAATATATATGTCCGCTGTTATCATAGTGCGTTATCTTGTGTGTTGTATCGTCAAGAGTTATAGTTCTTGCAAGTGCAGTAACGGATGTGTCGTCAAGAGTTGCCTGCACACCTATTTCTCTTGATGTTCTTTCTCTGTTTACTGAACCAACCTGTAAATCAACAATATTCTTCAGATATTTATCAACAGAATAGCTATCTCCTTTATATACCTGCAGCGGATAGCCTAATCTGCCCGAAGATGTATCAGTTGAGGAATATTCATTTGCAAGAACATGGTATGCATTTGAACCCCATGACCATACTGTTCCGTCAGCCTTTATAACATATGCGCTGTCGCCTGCCGTTCTTACAGCAACGGCATTATTCAATTTTCCGCCCGCATATGGACCTACAACCTGTTGAGCATCTGTTGAACCGTATTCCGACCATGTATACCATTCATAACTAGTACCATAATATCCTGTGCTAATAGTATCTGACGTCTCAGGTACCCATTCATTATATTCCCAATGGCTTGGAATTGTAAATGTTACAGAAGAATATGAACCTAACCATACTGAATTATATACTTGTGTATCATATTTATTAATACCAAGCTTTCCTGTCGGACCGTTATGCCCCCAAGCCCAAACTGTTCCGTCTGCCTTAACGGCATATGAAACATCGTCGCCTGCTGCTATTGATATAATATCTGTAAGATTTTGCGTACTATCACTGCTAAGCTTTACAAGAGTCGGTGTAACTATACCGTAAATCTTTTCGCCTCCTGTATAACTGCTTTTATGAGCGCCTGTTCTTGTTACTATATTATTCTGTCTTCTGTCTCCCCAGACAATATTTTTAGGCTCAGTATAGCCCCAGATATAAACATTACCGTCTGTTGTAAGAGCAAGAGAATGACGCTTACCTGCCGCTACCGACTTAATAACAACATCCGCAGGAATATTTACCTTTATAGGATATATAAAGTCGTTTCTTTCCTCATTTCCTGATGACGGCTGGCTCTTTTCATTGCTTCTGATACCGTTTCCAAGCTGACCATAGGTATTTGCGCCCCATGCCCAAACAGTACCGTCGCTCATAAGTGCAAGTGTATGATTATCACCTGAAACTATCATCGGCATAACCTTTGTTCCTTCAGGTTTTACAGACACCTCAAGTACACCTACATAATTAGTAGATGTGTTATACATTGTTATATATGTTGTTGCATATTTAGCGTCTTGATTTGGTGTAATTTTTATTACATTGCTTGAATCCGTAACAGAAACAGTTGAATTGTCAAGCGTTGTAAATGTAATATTTCGCTTAATATCGTCCTCTGTAAGTTTAGCGTAATGAGCCTGCTCCGCAATAGTGAGCTTATCGAAATTACGTATCACATTAAAACCTGTCATGTGATAATCATACAGATCGTTCTTATCTATTTCAAGATACTGATTTGGTGCAAGCGTAATCTTCTGTGGCAACGGATTTGAAGAATCGTATACTGTATCTATTGCGCCGTCAGTATACAGTGTTGCAATATTTACAGCAATGCGTCTGTCCTCACGCACACCTGTCTGCACCGGTGTGGCTCTGTTTTTACTTGTGAAGTCACCAATATCATATGAACCGTTATAACCCCATGAATATACACTTCCGTCATATCTGATTGCCGATGCGCTACGACTGTTGACGGTAACATCAGTTATCCATCCGAGTTTAGTATCATATTCATCTGAATAAAAACTTTCGCCTCTGTTTACATATACAGGAGTCAATCTGTTTGTTGTTGAGCCATTACCAAGCTGATTATTTGCAGCGTCACCCCAACCAAGCAAACACCCGTTTCTTCTCACTGCCATTGATGAATTTACTCCGGCATCAATATTTACTATATCGCTTAACTGCTCATAAACGTTACCATCTTCACTTACAAGTACCTTTATAGGTATATTCTTGTTAGTTGATGTACCCGAAGTATTATTTCCAAGCTGACCGTTGCTGTTATAACCCCATGAGTATACAGTATTATCATCACTTAATGCGATTACATGGTTTGCACCGGCTTCAATATTAATAATATTCTTTAGATATGCGGTATTGCTTTCACTTTCGCCGCGCACAGCCTGAACCGGAGCAAGCGCTTCTGTATAAAGTCCTTTAGCCGTCTGACCGTTATCACTGTTACCCCAGCTGAATACATTACCGTCTTTTCTTAAAGCTGATATAAAGTTACTACCTATAGTAATATCAATAAAATCATTCAGTGCGCCGTCAGGATTATCACCGGCACTCGCACCCTTTACAGTATATCTTGGAACTGTGCTATAATTTGAACCTTTCAGTTCAATTCCGCGCTGTCCGTGTGTATTATCACCCCATACATATACAACACCATCCTTGCCTATAGCGGCAGAATTGACATTGCCTGCAGCAACCTTATCTATATTTTCAAGATAACCTACTCCGTTAAGTCCCTTAACCATCGTAGGAGTAGTTGTTTGGGAGGTATTTCCTATACCAAGCTTACCATATGAGTTATCACCCCATGCCCAAACATGACCGTCTATATCAACTGCCAAAACATGACTTGGACCTGCTGCAATATACTTTATTAGCTCATCTATCGCAACTAACTTAGGTGCACTGGCAGAATCTGCACCCCACATCCATACACTTCCGTCTGATTTCAAGGCATATGCGGCATTGCTTGTTGAAACAACCATAGGCGCAGTAATACTTGCAGCGTCATCAGGCTTAACCGTTACAACAAACATACCGTAATATCCCGTCACAGGGTTTCTCGCTGTAATAACTGCTTCACCATATCTTCTGTAGTTGTTGCTTGTAATTGTCGCAACGTTGTTTGCAATATCCTTTACAACTGTTGCAATATCTTCATTTGAAGACTTAAATTCAAGATTGTCAAAATCAGTTGTCGGATGTGCGTTAACGTCATTCAACAGGTTGAATCCAAGATATTCTTTATCGATCATACCGTTGTCACCTGAAAGAACAACACTCAGATAACTGTTAGTATTTAAGATATTATAGTTCGGAAGAATAGTATATGTTACATCCGAAGTAGCATTATATCCCTCCTGGAATGCGAAAATCTTTGCCGGACTTTCACCCATAAATATAGGATACACTATATTATCAATAAACTGACCTACTCCGTAGTAACCCCAGCCGTAAACGCTACCGTCATAACGCATAGCCATCGCATCATATTCACCCGGATATACTCTTGTTATGTACTGCAGATGATCGCTGTTGTCAATGACTTCAGTTTCGCCCGGTAATACGGTCGCAGCATAAACATTATTGCCTGAAGCTGTTCCGTTTGCCATCTGACCGTTTGTATTTATACCCCATGAATATACGTCGCCGCTTAATGTTGTTGCATGTGAATGATTTCCTGCTGCCGATACATAGACCACATCGCTTAACAGCTCATTTTCGCTTACCTTTACCGCAACAGGAGTTGTCTGAGCCGATGCCTGCTTGCCGTTACCAAGCTGTCCGTTTGTGTTTGAACCCCACGCATAGGCATGACCATCTCTTGTTGAAACAACTGCATGATCGCCACCCATAGCTACATACAATGCATCTCTGAAATAGTTATAATTATTACTCTTTTCACCGCTCATTACCTGCACAGGAATGATTGAGTTATTCTGAGATTTTTCACCAAGCTGACCGTTAGAATTATCACCCCATGTATAGACATAACCATCTCCTCTTACTGCAACTGATGAATTACCGCCGGCTGAAATTTCTGTAATAGCTGACAGGTATCCTATTCCTTCAAGACCCTTAACCTGTACAGGCTCTGTAATATACAGATTTTCCTGCTGCGGGATATATGTATATACACTTGCTGCGGGATAATTATCGTGTTCTTCACCATTAAAACCATTTGTGGTATAACCTAATGCCAGCTGAGTTACAGACGCAACAGTATTATTGCCTATCTGACCTTTATTGTTAAGTCCCCATGCCCAAACTGTTCCGTCCTTTTTCAACGCAATAGTGTGAGCGCCGCTTGCGTTCATATTAAGAAGATCAAGCTGCGATGCTCCTTTATTAATTGAAGGTGATGTACCCTTTGATGATGATACCGCAACTACATCTGAAATTGTTGTAAGCTTCTGAGGCGTCAGAACATCATAGTTAGACTGCTCTCTTGTATACGTTACATGATCGTGGTTTCTGTATTCACGTTCATCGAGAGGTACTTCGCTGTCATAACAGCAGTTGCCCCATACTGTGGTTCTTGTAGCCTCAACTGCATAATAGTCATTCCAATGACCATTACCAAGCTGACCATATTCGTTCCATCCCCATGTATAAACATCACCTGTAGTTGAAACAGCTACCGAGAACTTATTGCCGGCGCTTATTGCCATAAATTTAACCTCTGTGCCGTCAGCATTTGTCGGGAATATAATTTTTGCAGGATATTCTGTGCTGTTTGTTGCACCATTACCAAGCTGACCTTTATCATTCTTACCCCATGACCAGACTGTTCCGTCTGACTTAAGTGCAAGAATATGATCTGTACCTGCCGCTACCATAGGCACTACAAGCTTATTCGCTTGCTTTACATTAACCTTTAATATACCCGTATACTCGTCCTCTCCTAAAAGAATCGACATTTCACCATATCTGTCATTTGTATTCGGATTAATTACCCAACCGTCCGAAACGCTCTCTGTAGTTGCTATACCTGTATCCAATGAAGTAAAATCATAATTTTCCGCAGGCATAGGA
>JALEPO010000066.1 GCA_022768695.1 Clostridia bacterium | reverse complement strand
CGAATTTACAAGCGAGTACGATTTTGATACAAAGGTAACGAAAAATATTACGCTTTATGCAAAGTGGACTGAAATCAAAAAAGAGCCTGATAAACCGACTCAGCCGGTTGAGCCTACTGATCCGGAATGGAAAAATCCGTTTACCGATGTTAAAGAGAATGATTGGTTCTTTGAAAGCGTGAAATACGTAAAGCAAAACGGCTTAATGAGCGGTACGACAAATACCACATTTGCACCGAATGAACCTCTCACCCGCGGTATGCTTGTAACGGTACTTTACCGTGCGGAGGGCGAACCCACTGTCGACAAGAGCAATCCGTTTAGTGATGTTGACGCAAACGCATATTACGCAAATGCGGTTATATGGGCACAGCAAAACGATATTGTAAACGGCGTTACGGAAAATGCATTTGCTCCTGATGATAACATCACCCGTGAGCAGATTGCAGCAATCATGATTAGATATGCAAAATATAAGGGATATGACGTAAGTGTTGGTGAAAACACAAACATTCTTTCCTACACCGATTTTGACGAAATATCCGAGTATGCAATTTCCGCTATGAAGTATGTTGTCGGAAGTGGTTTGATGAAGGGTAAAACAGAGACCACCATCAACCCCAAGGACAACGCAACAAGAGCCGAAATTGCGGCAATTCTGCAAAGATTTATTGAAGCAAATAAATAAACTTGAGCCAAGCGGGAACGCTTGACGATAAAGCCCCGTTTGAAAATTCAAACGGGGCTTTAATGTTATTATAAGTATTGGAATTGTCAAGATATGTGCAGTCAAAAAACACCCAAAATTTGATTTTGCCACTTTCCGGGCTTCAATCGCTGTAACTACCATAAATTCATTTTTGGAATTCTGTCAAGGTCGTAGTATAGTCTTCCCGGTATTAGCACAGAACCAAGAAGAATATCAGAAACATTACAGCGAGCTGGTAAAACGGTATGAAAAGGCAAAATAAAATTATGAAGATACATTATTTTAGAGATAGGGAATGGTCTGTGTATCAGCCTTTACAGCGCCGTGGCGTAATCAATGCGGCTTCAATCAAAGCACTTCGCACCACACCGAGTGTTCTTACAGAACCTAAAAGGTTTTGAAGAACGCTCTTTTTTTGTGTTTTTTTTATTTGTAAGCTTATTTAATAAAAAATGCATATTTTAATTTTTGTCATAAACCTGTCCGACAAATAATAGTATAGCATATATCAAAAATGAGAAAGGAGAACAAGCGATGTATATTGCAACAAACGAAACGACAACAATCCGAAGCGGGATACTGAATTATATACCCTCAGGTATAAGAAGACGGCTGTTTAATATAAGTCTTGATGAGGCGAGGGGAATAAGAATATGTTCCGGAAAGCCTGTATGTATTTATTATTCAGATGGATGCTATTACATAAACGCACGCGGGATTTTAAGCAGAATTCCCAATAACGCAGTCTATGCGAAAAAGAGTGATATTGAAGAAGCGCTGGAGCTTGCGTCAAAATCTTCTGTATATTCCGTGCATGATGAAATAAAAAATGGATTTATAACGGTAAGCGGAGGTCACAGGATTGGTATAACCGGTACGGCAGTAACAGAGAATGGGGGAATAGGCTTTTTAAAGGATATATCCGGTCTTAATTATCGTTTGGCGCGTGAGGTAAAAGGCGCGGCGGACAAGGTTATAGATAAGATATACTATAATAATGTTCTGAAAAATACATTGATTATATCACCGCCGGGAGCGGGAAAAACAACAATGCTCCGTGACATAGCACGTCAGCTTTCGTATAGGGGAATGCGCGTAAGTATTGTTGATGAGCGCAGGGAAATAGCGGCGATGAATGAGGGGCAAAGTGCTTTTGATCTTGGATTTTCAACAGATATTCTTGATGGCGCTCCGAAACCGGAGGGGATGCTTATGATGCTCAGGTCAATGTCGCCTGAGGTTATTATCACGGATGAGATTGGAAAAGAGGAGGATATTTCCGCAATAGAAACAATAATAAACAGCGGTGTAAAAATTATAACTACCATACATGGTAAAAACAGAAATCAGCTTTTGCACAGGAGAGATTTGCGCGAAATGTGCCGGTATTTTGATATAATGCTGACATTGTCAAAAAGACAGGGTGTAGGAACGGTGGAGGAAATATATGATGTCAGCGGGAGTGGTTTATGACACTTAAGACAGTGGGGGCAGTGATAATATTTTGTGTATGCACATATGTGGGGATTTATAAGGGGGACAGGCTGAAAAAAAGATGTGTATATCTGCGTAATATTCAGACAGCGCTTAATATTCTTGAAACTGAGATTGCATTTGGGGGCAGCAGACTGAAAAGAGCGTTTGAAATTTTGAATGATGCTGCGGATACCTGCGGATTATTTAAAGCGGCGGCAGAAAATTTGGAGGAGCAGGGAATCAGGTATGCGTGGAAAAAGGCTGTTGAGGAGAAAAGAACAAAAATGTGCCTTTCGGATGCGGATATACAGGTGATGGAGGTGTTTGGCGAGAAGCTTGGAATGACCGATAAGGAAAATCAAATAAAGAATATAAAATATGTCAGAGAGCTTCTGGCATCGGAACAGAAAAAGGCGGAGGGTGATTATGAGCAATTGGGTAGGCTTTACAGAAGCGGAGGTGTTCTTGGGGGATTGTTTTTGATTTTAATATTATTTTAAGAGGGTAAGGGTATGGATGTAGATTTAATTTTTCAGATAGCGGGTGTGGGGATAGTTGTTGCGGTATTGAATCAGCTTCTCGCAAGAGCGGGAAGAGAGGAACAGGCACTTTTAATCACCATTGCCGGATTAGTTGCGGTGTTGTTTATATTGACGCAGGAGATTGGAGATTTATTTTCTTCAATAAAATCTATATTTAATCTGTAGGCTGACGGAAGCGGAGAGATTTGAAAAGATACTCTCTAAAATCAACGTGAAGCGTAAATGCACATTGGTATTCAAGATGATGTCAGTTTTTGCGAAAGGAGCTTGTAATGGATGTATTTAAGCTTATAGGAATTGGACTTACAGGCGGATTTTTATCGCTTGCCCTAAGAGGATACAGACGTGAATTTTCAGTGCTTATAGGAGCTGCTACTGCTGTTGCTATGCTGTTTGGAATTACCGATATACTCAGGAATGTGTTGGAAGCATTCTGGTCATTAGCCGAAAAAAGCTGTGTGGAAACAAAATATTTTGCTGCGGTTATAAAGGTAGTGGGGGTTGCATATATAACGCAGTTTGCCGCGGAAATTCTGCGTGATAGTGGCGAAAATGCGGTGGCATTGAAGGTGGAGCTTGCGGGAAAGGTGTTTATACTTGGGCTTACTTTGCCTATTTTAACAGGTTTTCTGGAGGTGTGTATAGATGCGGTCAATTGTATTTAGCCTTGTTGTTATATTATTCAT
>JALEPO010000188.1 GCA_022768695.1 Clostridia bacterium | reverse complement strand
AACGGCTTGTTGGCATTAAGTGTATAAATCGCATCAAATCTACCGGATAAATGCGGTATCAGTTTAACGACCGTTCCGTATAATGGAACGGTAATACTTGTACCTACCGCATCATCATTGACTTTCGCAGTTCCCGACGGATTTGCTTTGCCGTACAAATAGGAATTGCTGTAGGACCATACATTTGCTGTATCTGTTGTGTCCTCTACCTGTTGCAGAGCAGTTACTGTAAACAGCTTAACTCCGTCTTTAGTCTGCGTAACACTGAACGGTCCTCCGCCTCCGCTGCCGCTAAGAAAATCATCTGAAAACTTAAACGTAACGGCAGAAGTATCAATAGGTACAAGCGTAGGAGTCGGTGTCGGAGCATTTTCGTCCCATTTTGCATAGTAGGTTACATCTCCGGCAGCAGTTTTTGGCATTGTTGTTAATATTTCACCTTCAAATTCTTCATTATCGTACCAACCCTTAAAATACATATTCGGCTTTGTTATTTCCGAGGGAAGTGTTTTTGATTCACCGTAGGTATATGTGCTGAAGCTGCCGCTGTTTATTGTACCGCCGTTTGTTTCAAAGTTTACATTGTACGGCGTTACACCGCTCATCTTTATATTTGAGAAAGAAGCGATTGAAAACCATGGCAGCATAGGAGTTGCCTCACTTGAATTTCCGTTTACACTGTCTACCGCAAGACCGATATACGCATTCTTGCTCCATCCCGTTATATCAACTTCAAGCGGCTGACGTATATTATTCGTCCAGTCAACACCGTCATTTGACACTGAAAGTGTAAGCTTATCACCGCTGCGCGCAATCTTCAAATACTGCGGCAGTTTAAGTCCCTTACTTTCGTCTGTCGTATCATAGCTGCTGCTGTTCTTTATTTCTTTTCCGCTGCTGTCCTTCAGCCAACCTAATGAAAGACTGCCGTCCGTCTCCGAGCGCACAGGCACAACAATATTCTGACCATATTTCTTCCATCCGTCTGAAAGCATTACCATTCTTGAGCCTGTGTCAAGACTTTCACGGAACATAATTCCGCACAATGCGCCATTCTCATACTTTGGAACACTCTCTACCTTTACCGAAAATTCGAAGTCGCCCGTGACCGGATGCTTCCAGTAGCTGAATGAATCAGATTTACCGCTTATAATTCCGCTTC
>JALEPO010000060.1 GCA_022768695.1 Clostridia bacterium | reverse complement strand
TATTATTGTGTCAAAATTTATTATAAGAAAAATACCTGTTCTGTCATATGTGATACTTGGAAAATCACAAAAGCAAGCATCCGCAGACAAAAACAGCCTTCATGCATAAAAAAATCACGTCATCTCTGCCATTTTAGGCAAAGCGACGTGAAATTCATTGGTGGAGCTGAGGAGAATCGAACTCCTGTCCGAAAACAAGTCCACCCAAGCTTCTCCGAGTGCAGGTTATGGTCATTATTCCCTTTGATACTACTCCACAACCAAAGTTATATCATCGGTAGTTCTTAAATCATGGAAAAGGTCAGAACATCCCTTAACTCACGTTCACCACTGGTATTTGCCTCAGTCTGAGCCGTGGTACTCTCAGAGGAGACACGCTGCAATTTAGGCAGCTGCTAATTCGTAATCGTTAGCGTTTATATTTAAAAGTTTGAGCCGATTTAAGTGGTACTCAACACTACTCGCTACTCAGGATTCATTATCCCCGTCGAAGCCATTGCAGCCCCGAATACATTACTATTCTAACACAAGTATATGCATTTTGTAAAGAGTTAATACATATTTTTTTATGAAGTAAATGTAAATTATTATTTTTTATCACGCGGAGGTCTTTCTCCAAAGTACTGATACACATTGCATTTTAGCATACCGTTATAAATCTTTCGCCTTTTATTCGCTTTTTTACCAAATAAATCCTCAAAATTCTCATGTGAGGTCATCACATAGTACGACCACCTGTCCAAGCTTTCAAAGGTTTTTCCTATTTTTCTGTAAAGCTGCTCACATTCCTTTATCTCTCCCAGACGTTCGCCGTAAGGAGGATTGCATATTATTGTTCCGTACGGCATTTCAAAGTGAAGCCGCACCGCATCCTTAACCTCGGTTTTTATCCACTTGTCAACTCCCGCAATTCTCGCATTCTCACGCGCAAGCTCAACTGTAGCAGCGTCAATATCCGATGCATAAATTTCCAGCGGAACCTCCTTTTGCAAATCCTTCGCTTCTTCTACAGCCTTTTCCCACATTCCGCCTGAAAGCTGATTAAAGCTATGCGCCGCAAAACGTCTTGTAAGTCCCGGAGCTATGTTTCTCTTAAACATAGCCGCCTCAATGGGGATAGTTCCCGAACCGCAGAACGGGTCGCAAAGCGGATATTCAAATTTCCAATAACTCATTGTTACCATTGCAGCCGCAATAGTTTCACGAAGCGGCGCAAGATTAGAAACCTGTCTGTAGCCGCGTTTATGCAACGGCTCACCGGACGTATCAATCATAAGAGTAACACGGTCCTTAAGTATAGAAAATTGCAGCTGATAAAGACTTCCGTCCTCCGGCAGCCATTCAATTCCGTACACATTTGAGAGCTTATCGGCAACCGCCTTTTTAATAATCGCCTGACAATCGCGTACGCTGGCAAGCGTAGATTTTAAACTGTATCCTTTTACCGGGAACGCACAGTCCTTTCCAAGCCATCTTTCCCAATCAACAGCCTTTGTTTTTTCAAAAAGCTCTTCAAATGTAACCGCGGTAAATTCCGCCGCTTTTATAAGAACTCTCTCACCTGTTCTAAGCCACATATTCACACGGCATACCGCTTCCCAATCACCCATAAAAGTTATTCTGCCGTCCTCAACAGAGGTAGTTTCATAGCCCAGACGCCGTATTTCACGCGCCGCAAAAGCCTCCAATCCAAATAATGTGGGAATAATTAGTTCAAATTTTTCCATTATCTTTTCTTCTTTCGTCTTAAATATTTTTTCCTGCTATGCGAATTTTTTTTCTTTGGCAATTTTATTTCAGTTCTGAACTTACTCAAAAGTTTTTTCCCTGCATCCTTTTCAAGCACGAAATCAATCTGCCTAAGCAGTATGTCGCATCTTGCAAGAACAACTCTTACAACATCTCCTACTTTGTAAGTCATTCCTCTGCGTTTTCCTGTAAGAGTACTTGAATTTTCATCAAATTCAAAATAATCGTTCTCCATGTTTTCAACACGGATAAGACCCTCCACTGAATTTTCCAGTTCAACAAACATGCCAAATCCGGTCACACTTGAAATAACGCCTTCAAATGCTTCGCCAATGTATTTTGACATATATGCAGTTTTCATCAAATCCTCAACATCACGTTCGGTATGCTCAGCAGCAATCTCGCAGTCACTCGAATGTGATGCGGCAACTGCCACATTACTCCTTATTTCCTTTCCGTCAAGAAATGCCTTTAAAATTCTATGAATAATCAGGTCGGGATAACGTCTTATAGGCGACGTAAAATGACAATAATACTTTGCCGCCAAACCAAAATGTCCCAGATTTTCAGTTTTGTATTCCGCTTTCATCAACGAGCGCAGCATTTTCGCAGCAACCATACGTTCCTCAGGCGTGTCCTTTACCGCATCAAGAATCGCCTGCAGTGCCTTTGGATGTATTGGATTTTCATCATCAATTTTTCCTTTTATTGCAAGATTAAAATTACGCAAAAAATGATTAAATTCATTTATTTTATCTGTGGACGGAGCCTCATGAACACGATATACAAACGGCAACTCCGACCAAAAAGCATATTCGGCTATGGTTTCATTTGCCAGCAGCATAAACTCCTCTATAAGCTTCTGAGATGTACCCCGGATTACCTTTACTATCTCAATCGGCTCGCCGTTTTCGTCAACAATAACCTCTGTTTCGGGAAAGTCAAACTGAATTGCTCCTCGCTTATCACGCTTTTTACGAAGAATTTTCGCAAGCTCCTCCATCAATTTAAGAGTAGGCACTATATGAATGTATTTTTCTGTCAGTTCCTTGTCCCCGTCCTCAAGAATAGAATTTACATTATTATACGTCATTCGTTCCTTTGAACGTATAACAGTTTTTTCAAGCTTATAACTAATCACGCTGCCGTCCGTATTCACCTCCATAAAAACTGAAAGAGTCAGTCTGTCCACATTAGGGTTAAGGCTGCATATACCATTAGAAAGCTTTTTAGGAAGCATCGGAATTACTCTGTCCGCAAGATAAACACTCGTCCCGCGTTCAAGCGCTTCGCAATCAAGCGCAGAGCCGTCTGTAACATAGTTTGTCACATCTGCAATATGAACTCCAAGATAATAATTTCCATTATTCAATATGGATAATGAAACAGCGTCGTCAAAATCTCTTGCGTCATCTCCGTCAATTGTGAATATCATCATATCCCGCAAATCCTCTCGTCCTCTGACATCCGCTTCAGTCACAAGCGATGGCGCGTTTTCGGCTTCAGCAAGAGTATCTGCGTCAAATTCCTGTTTTATGCCATGTTCAAGTATTATTCCTTCTATACAGCCCTTTAACGATTTTTCTTCGCCAAGCACTGATATTACTTTACCCCATACCTTACCGTTTCCGGCATACTCTATAATCTCACAAGCAACACGATCCCCTGTCTTTGCCGACATCATGTCCTCGGGCTTTATTCTTACCTTTGCGTAAATCTGACGATTATCGGGACGCATACGGAAGGTGCCTTCTTTTTCCTTATATATAACTCCCACTATTGTTTTATTATTATGCTCAAGAACCTTTATGACATGACCTTCACGCCGTCTGCTTTTGTCGCTTGAATTATCAAGCTTTATAAGGACTCTGTCACTGTCAAGCGCGTCACCAAGCTTTTCTCCGGGAATAAATATATCTTCTTCATTTTCTTCCTCACAAATAACAAAACCGAAAAATCCGTTGGCGTTGCAGCGAATTTTTCCAACAACTGTACCTGCTTTGCTATCAGTACATATATATCTTTTCTTTTTTGTAAGATAAATCTTTCCTTCATCCGAAAGCTCGTTAAGCAAGCTCAAAAGCTCCGGCTCGTCCTCCTTAGGCACATCAATCACAGCCGCCATTTCAGCAAACTTCAAAGGCACATATTCCTTTGATTTCATAAAAAGCAATATTTTTTGTTTTCTATCCATATTTATTCTCCCAATTTTCAATTACACAATATATTGTATACTATTTTACCCTGATAATCAAGTTAAAATGTGAAGAATTTATGAACAGACTTGTAAATTTTTTGTTAAATTATATTAACAAAAAGGTATTGACTAACACGAGATATAGTTGTATAATAATCCTATGCTATTTTATAATGGGTTATTAATGCAAACCCAAAAGAAAGGAAATGAATGCAAATGAAAAAAAAGAGCATTATCACTCTTTGCTTCGTTGTTGCACTGGCGTTAATTCTTAACTATGTTGCCTTCCTTGGCTTTAACATAGCAGGATTTTCATACGGCGGTATGTTCGACGAAGAAAAGGGCATCAGAAAAGGCATCGACCTTGCCGGAGGTTCAGTTATCACCTTCCAGGCAGTTGATGACAACGGAAACGCGCTTACTGCAACCGAGGAAGATATGAACGTGGTTGAATCCATATTCCAAACACGTTTAACAAACGCAGGTTACACAGAAGCAAGAATTTCAAAGGGTGAAGGCGGTAAGGTTACCGTTGAAATCCCGTCTGTTTTTGAAACAGACCAGGCAGCAGCACTTCTTGGTGACGTTGCAAAGCTTACATTCGTTGACGCTGACGGAAACGTAATTCTTGAAGGCGCAACAGATATCAAGAACGCTTCATATCAGTATGGTAAGACATCTGAAACATCAGCTGCTCAGGCTTATGTACAGGTTGAATTCAATTCTGAAGCAAAGAGCAAATTTGCAGAGGCAACAAAGAAAGCTGCTTCACTTTCAGGCGAAGGTAAAAACTACATCTCGATTATGATGGATGAAACAACAGTTTCTTCACCGAGAGTATCAGAAGAAATCAATTCCGATTCATGTGTAATCACAGGTGATTTTACAGCTGAAGAGGCTCAGGATCTTGCTAACAAGATTAAATCAGGTCAGCTTCCGTTCAACTTGAATGTTATTACTCAGGAAACTGTGGGCGCAGAGCTTGGTTCAACAGCACTTCCTACAAGCTTGCTTGCAGCAGCAATAGGTATTCTTCTAATCATGATTTTCATGGTGATAATGTACAGAGTACCGGGTCTTATCGCAGATCTTTCATTACTTATTTATGTGGGTCTTATCGCTCTTGCTATGGGCGTATTCAGAATTAACCTCAGTCTTTCAGGTATTGCCGGTATCGTGCTTTCAATAGGTATGGCGGTTGATGCTGACTGTATCATATTTGAAAGAATGAAGGAAGAATTAAAGCTTGGCAAAACTATCAAGGCTTCGGTTGACGCAGGCTTCAACAAGGCTTTCTCAGCTATCCTTGACTCAAACGTAACTACAATCATCTCATGTGTTGTACTTTACCTTTCAGGTATCGGTACTGTTACAGGCTTCGCAACAACACTTGGTATCGGCGTTATTCTGTCAATGTTCACAGCTATCGTTATTACAAAGTTCTTGTTAAAGCAGCTTATTGGAATTGGTATTCAGAACAGAAGTATGTTCTACAACACAAAAGCTAAAAAAGGAGGTGCAGAAGAATAATGAAAAATATTAAAGTTACTGAAAACAGATGGAAATTCGTTCTTATTCCTGCACTTATTATCGTAATCGGTATCATTATGTACCTTGTTCACGGCGGATTTAACTACGACGTTGAATTTATGGGCGGTATCAGAATGCAGGTTAATATGCACACTGAATTTGAAAACAAGGCAGTTGCTGACCTTATTCAGGAAAAGACTACCGACACAATAAACGCAGTTGTTCAGACAGGTGACAACAGCCAGGTTGCAGTTATTAAGACTCCCCCGGTTGAAGAAGCTGTTAAAAATGAAATTTTTGAAGCTCTAAAAACTGAATATAATCTTACAGACGAAGACTTGCTTTCAGTTTCATCAGCTTCAGCAAACTTCGGAAGAGAAGTTCAGCAGACAACATTGCTTTACACATTACTTGCAATCATCTGCATACTTCTATACATCATAATCCGTTTTGACTGGAGAAGCGCTGTTATGGCAGTTGTAGCTCTTGCAATTAACATTGTTGTAATGGCTGCTGTATATGCTATAACAAACATCCCGCTTAACACAACATTTATTGCGGCTATGCTTACTGTTGTAGGTTACTCCATCAATAATACCATTGTTATTTTTGACAGAATCCGTGAAAATCTAAAGCTTCGCAAGAAGAATGAAACTATCACAGACCTTACTGACAGAAGCGTTATGGAAACACTTGGCCGTACAATAAACTCAACTGTTACAACACTTATCACTATAGTTCTTATCTATATCTTAGGTGTTTCAACAATCAAGCAGTTTGCTCTGCCGCTTATCGTTGGTATCCTTGCAGGTGCTTATACTTCAATCTTTATCGCAAGCGGCTTCCTTGGCGCTTGGAGAGAATCAGAGGTTAAGGCAAGAGCCGCTGCTGCTCAGGAAAGAAGAGCTAATAAGAAAAAGTAATTTTTCATATGCAAAAAAATCAAGGTGTAAGCCTTGATTTTTTTTGCATATTTTTATTATGTTATTGTCTGCAATAAAACTGCATTTTATCAATTAATACATATGCTCATAGAATGTCACATACGATTTATATGCCATATATATGTCGGATTTTGCAGTTACCTCAAACGGAGAATGCATTGACAGCACCGGCACACCACAGTCAATTACGTCCATATTAAGATTTGCAACATACTGTGCAATTGTTCCGCCGCCGCCTTGGTCAACCTTTCCCAATTCGCCGGTTTGCCATATAACTCCATGTTCATCCATTATTTTACCTATCCTATAAACAAATTCAGCATTAGCGTCTGAAGAATCATACTTGCCTCTTGCCCCTGTATACTTTAACAGTGACATACCATAACCGGCATAGGTTGCATTATTTTTTTCAAATACACTCTCATAATTCGGGTCAACAGCAGCGCTTACATCTGAGGACATACATGAAGAATTTGATATAACTCTGTTAAGCTGTGTAACCGAACAGCCGCCCTTTATTTTTTCAATCAATTCAGCAACAGTCATTTCAAAAGATGCGCTCAACATTCCTGTATTGCCTGCAGAACCGATTTCCTCCTTGTCTACAAGCAGTGCAATAGCTGTCTTTTTTGGCTTATCAATATCAAATATTGCTTTTACCGTGGTAAATGCACACACTCTGTCATCCTGACCGTATGCTCCGACAAAGCTTTCATCAAATCCGATATTTTTTGCTCTATATGCCGGAACTGCCTCAATTTCGGCACTAATGAAATCCTTTTCCGTTATACCGTAGCGGTCGTTGAGAAGCTTCAAAATTCCAAACTTAACCTTCTCCTTCACATCCTCCCCTACCGGTATTCCGCCTATAAGAATGTTAAGACTTTCACCCTCAATTCCCTCCGTCATTTTCTTACTCATTTGTGACTGCGCCAAATGAGGAAGTAAATCCGTGATGCAAAATACAGGATCATCTGCCTTTTCGCCTATATTTATTGTTAGCTTTTCACCGTCGCGTGTAAATATCACACCATGAAGAGAAAGCGGTATTGTAGTCCATTGATATTTCTTTATTCCGCCATAATAGTGCGTTTTTAAAAGCGCCATGCTGTTACTCTCGTACAACGGATTTTGCTTTAAATCCAGTCTTGGCGAATCTATATGTGCGCCGACAAGATTAAAACCGGTTTCAATATCCTCCTCGCCAATCACAGCAAGAAAAATATTTTTGTTTCGGTTTACATAATATACCTTATCTCCCGGTTTAAGCGAGTTCTTTTCTTCTAATGCAGCAAAACCATTCTGCTTTGCCATTGCAACAGTTTTCTCAACACATTCACGTTCTGTTTTGCCCTCATCAAGAAATACACGGTATTCATCGCACAAAGAAAACATCTTTGTCTTTTCTTCATCCGTTATTGACTCATAAACATTTTTTCTATTGTAGGACAATTCTTCAAATAATTCTTTATCTGTCATAATATCATTCCTTTCCTTTAATTGTCAATACAATTATAGCACTGTAAAAAAATTATGTCAAACAAAATTACATATATTTTCTTCCATATTTACCGCACATTTTGTCAATCACTATAATTTTATCTAAAATTATTAAAATTTATTGATAAATTTATAACAGTGTGGTATAATATAGGTGTTATGGATATAATATCAAAAAATAATAATCTTATACTAAAAAATGTGCAGGATTTTAATTTGGACCATATTTTCGACTGCGGTCAGTGTTTTCGCTTCAACAAGATTAATGAAAATACATACTTAGGTGTTGCATTTGGTCATGCGCTGAAAATATCTCAGAACGGCTCAACAGTCACACTTTATAATACAAGCGAGCAGGATTTTCAAGATATATGGTTCGATTATTTCGATTTCAGCCGTGATTACGGCAAAATTAAAAATGAACTCGCACAGGATAAAATAATGAACGAGGCAATTAAATACGGAGAAGGAATAAGAATATTAAATCAGGATTTATGGGAAACTATTATTTCATTCATAATATCTGCAAGCAATAATATTCCCCGAATAAAAGGCATAATTGAACGATTTTGTGAAAGCTTCGGAAATGAAATTCACTATATGGGTAATATATACTATTCCTTCCCCGATTCAAAAACCACTGCAGCTCTTTCAAAGGAGGATTTATCGGTTATACGCGCAGGCTTTCGTGATAAATATATTATGGATGCGGCGCAGAAAATATGCAGCGGCGAATTAAGTCTTGAAGATATAAAATTATTGGACACAGAAAAAGCAAAGGAAGCGCTTATGACCATAAACGGAATAGGAAACAAGGTTTCCGACTGTATTCTTCTCTTTGGTTTAAATCGCGCAGACGCGTTTCCTGTTGATGTGTGGATTAAAAGAATTATGGAACATTGTTATTTTGACAAGGAACAATCCATAAAAACTATAAGCAGCTTTGCCCGTGAAAAATTCGGCAGCATAGGTGGATATGCACAGCAGTATTTGTTTTTTTGGGCAAGAGAAAACAAGATAAAATGACTTACAGAGGAGTGAGTAAAATGCTGATTAACTTAAAACAAATAGCGGCTTCTGTCTGCCCGAACTGTTCAAATGCGGCAATATACTCTCTGTCAGTTTTTAATTTTTCAGGCGGTAAATCCTTAAAAATTACCTGTCCGACAAAAAATTGCGGCTGCGAATGTGTAAATATACTTCCAAAAGGCAAAAAATTTAAGATTAATATACATTGTCCTTACTGCGGAAGTGTTCACACTCACACAATCGACTTCGACCAATTCTGGAATAAGGATTTAATATCCTTTCCCTGCCCGGAAGTCGGAATTCCGGCATTTTTTCTTGGAAAATATCCAAATGTTGAAAATGCGCTTAATCAAACACTCGGTCAATATTCCGCATTATATCAAGAAGCAATGGATGAGCTTTGCGCATTTGATTATAATGAATACGAGGATTTTGATGACATACTCTATGATATTATGGACACAATTCATGAGCTTCGTGATGAGGGTGCTTTGTCATGCATATGCGGCAGCGAATCTGTTTCAATAAACACTGTAGGTCAAAAGATACTACTCTCCTGCCCCAGATGCAGACGCTCAAAAGTAATTGAAGCAACTGAGGAAAATTTAGCCATGATAATGAATGCAACAGCTATAGTGTTGGGCAAATAGCTTAGTGGATAATTTGACTGACCGGAATACCCGTTCAGATAAATTAATTTATAAAAACAAGGAGGAAATTAAAATGTTAGTTTCAGCAACAGAAATGTTAAATAAGGCTGTAGCAGGCAAATATGCGGTAGGCCAGTTTAACATCAACAATTTAGAATGGACAAAGGCAATTCTTGCAACAGCCCAGGAAAACAATTCACCGGTTATCCTTGGTGTTTCAGAGGGCGCGGGTAAGTACATGACCGGCTTCAAGACAGTAGCTGCAATGGTTAAGGCTATGATTGAGGAAATGAATATTACAGTCCCTGTAGCACTTCACCTTGACCACGGTTCATATGATGGCTGCTACAAATGTATCGAAGCAGGCTTCTCATCAGTAATGTTTGACGGTTCACACTTCCCTATTGAAGAAAACATCGAAAAGACAAAAGAGCTTGTTAAGGTATGCCATGAAAAAGGTATTTCAATCGAAGCAGAGGTAGGTTCAATCGGCGGTGAGGAAGACGGTGTCGTAGGCGCAGGCGAAATTGCCGATCCGGAAGAATGTAAAAAAATTGCTGATTTAGGCGTAGATTTTCTTGCTGCAGGTATTGGCAACATCCATGGTAAGTATCCCGAAAATTGGAAGGGACTTGATTTTGACGCACTTGGAAAAACAAAAGAGCTTATTGGCGACCTTCCTCTTGTTCTTCACGGCGGCACAGGCATTCCGGCAGACATGATTAAGACAGCTATCTCATTGGGTGTTGCAAAAATCAATGTTAATACAGAGTGTCAGCTATACTTCCAGGAGGCTACAAGAAAGTATATCGAAGAAGGCAAAGATCTTCAGGGCAAGGGCTTTGATCCAAGAAAGCTTCTTGCGCCCGGTACTGAGGCTATCAAGGTAATTGTTAAAGAAAAAATGGAGCTTTTCGGTTCAATTAACAAAGCTTAATATATGCATTTATAAACACCCCTTGTCATATAATGATAAGGGGTGTTTTTTTTGAATAATTTAATAAAAATAAATGCGTCACTGCTGACGCTGTTCCTGATAATAGCAGGATTAATTTCCTATCGGATAAATACAGAAAAGCTGCCCGTGATGAACAACACAGCCGGCATAGAAATGCCTGTTATAATGTACCACAGTGTATTAAAGGATACAAACCTTTCCGGCAAGTATGTTATAACTCCGGCACAGCTTGATGATGACCTTAAGCATATTGAAAATCTCGGATACACAACAGTATCCATGGACACCGTAATAAGCTATGTAAAAAACGGAACTCCTATTCCCGAAAAACCAATACTTCTCACATTTGACGACGGCTGTTACAATAATTACATCTATGCGCTTGAGATAATCGAAGCACATAATGCCCATGCAGTATTTTGTGTTGTGGGTGAATACACAGATCAGTATACTCAAAGCGATGTAGCCAATCTTACATACGGATATATGCGCTGGCAGGACATAAATGAGCTTATAAAAAATCCTCATGCTGAAGTAGCAAACCATTCCTACGGTTTCCACAGCCATTCCAACGGCAGAAACGGTTCAAAACGCAATTCCGGCGAAGACAGTAATGAATATCGTGAAATTTTCAGAAAGGATACTGAAAAGGCACAAAACTGCTTTATATCAAATACAGGATTTGCACCATATATATACGCATATCCGTTCGGCGCATATTCTCCCGAATCCTTTGATATTCTTAAAGAAATGGGATTTGAAGCAACACTGAGCTGTAATGAAGGAATTAATGTATTAACAAACAACAGCGAATGTCTTTACCTTCTGAAGCGTTATAACAGGCCCTCAGGCATCTCAAGCGCTGATTTTTTTGCTAAAATTGAAGCGGCAGAATAAATCGAATATTTGACATAATATATTATTTGATATAAAATATATTTAAGCAACTGTGCAGCTGATTTTTAATTTACAGCGTCACACTGACAACAGAATTAATCTATTCAATTAACGAAAGGATTTTTCAACATGAAAAAATTGTGTACATTTATAATGCTTTTTTGCTTTATGCTGCCATTTTCGGCATATGCCATAGACTCGCAAGACCTTATTTTTACTCCCGACACAAGCGGAAAATATATTTATTGCAATAATCACGAATTTATTCGGCGGAGCGACCTTGCAGACTTTTCCAACGAAAATGCCAAATTTATTATGAACAATGAAAATCTGCTTCCGGATAAATATGCTCTGTTTATTTCTCATGTAAACCACACCGAGAAAAGAAATTCAAATAATACTATAACTGAACCCGGATTTGATATTGAAGTTGATGCGCTCTTCCGCGCAAAAGACGACACAAAAATCCGTATAACAGCGCTTGGCTTTGAGGTTCCTCAGAACAAACAGTATTGGTACAGAGGCAAATCATATACCTATGAGGACTCATGGGGCTGTTTTAATGCGTGGGCATCATATTTACAGCTTCCTATCCGCCAGATTGATTCCGGACAGATATATAATCCTCTCAAATTTACTCCTGTTGAATTTGAAATAAAATCCGGTGAAGTACGCTGGCTTTCCGAATTTATAGATAACTACTGTGTTGATCCATGGTTCCGTCCTGTTCACATTATGGCGGACTTTGAAATAATATCAGGCAAATGTGATGTTAATATAGCAGCGCTTAAGTCAAACGGAACTATAGGTGACAGGAGCAGCTTTAATTCCAATGCCGCCTTCGGCTCATACGACCGCGACCGTCAGTATAAAGGAATTGCAGATTCACTGAATAAAGTAAACACCGAGCTTTCATATACAATTGATGATGAATTGTGGAGCGGTACATCATTGCCTGTCAAGGTGTACAATCAAAGTATGCCGGAAGGCAATGAAACTAATAAATGGTACACACATCTAAATCCGCGCGCAGATCAATGGTCAGATAAGCTATGCACCGAATCAGATATGCTTCAGTTTAAATATTACGATCCGAAAAAGAAAATATATTACGGCAATGGAATTTCCGATATTGATGACTACTGGTATTTTGACACACTCCATAATGATACCTCGGTATACAGCAAGGAATTTGGAAGCAGCAGCCAATATATTCCCAACCGTCTGCTGAATGAAAATGACAGTCATGACTATGCTTGTAATCTTGGCAACTACGGCGTTATACTTAATTATAAAATCAATATAACCAACAACGGCAATCTCATACGCTATGCAAATTACAAGCTCAGCACCGGTTCAAACAATGTGGTTATACTCCGTGACGAAAATGGTGAGCTAATTGACCCTTACGCACTATGCAAGGGTGCGCGGGAGTCCCGTGTAACAGACAATATGGCATGCGTTGAGCTTCCCGCTCATCAGACAACAAGCTTTACCGTTCAGGTAATTCTTACAACAAATTATTCCGGCGGTATGGAAAATTCAATTATAATCACTGATACTCCTGATATTATTGAGGTTTATGAATCGGAAAAACAGGAAATATCCAAGGAATATCCGTCTACCGGCAAGGAATTTTACAAATGGGAAAATTCAGATCTATATATATCAGATAATCTGGAAGATTGGACGCATATAGAGCTTGACAGCAAAATTAAAAGTGCCGTACACGGAAACTGGAATGAATTTGAGCTTCTGTATACCGGTTCGGGATATATGCTAAAGCCATGCATATACGACGGTATACCATATTATACCGTTCAGGATTTCTTTAAAACAATATATTTCCTTGATAATGATTTTAAATACGTTTCTGAACATAAATTTAATTATTATCCCTCCGACTTTGCGGCAGCAAAGGGAATATACTATGTTAAAGCTGCAACTCCGTATTATTCCTGTGACACAAAAAATTGGGAATACTTTTCTTCACCGCTGCCGCATTATAACTATGGCAGATTCGCTGCTTTAACAAAAAATGACGGTATATATCTTTCAGAAAACGGAAAGGATTTCAGCAAAGTAATTTACGATACAATAAATCCTGACTATATAGACTCAGTCCACGATTTATACTATTTTGCCAAAGACAACATATTATATATCTCCCACGATGGAGTATACTGGACTAAAATTAGTACAGCAAATAAAATAACATCATTATACAAGCTTGGAAAAAATCTTATTGTGAATAAAACAGATGTTATTCCTATTCCCGAAAACAACAACAGTATTGTTATTAAAGTAAACAATTCCTATATCGGCTTTGACAATCCACCGATAGTAAAAAATAATACCACACTCGTACCTATCCGATTTATTTCAGAATATGTTGGTGCGGAGGTTGTCTGGGACAATGGTAAGATACATCTAAAAAAAGATAACAAAAATATTACTCTGACTGCAAATTCAAATACCGCGCTTATTGATAATAATGAGTTCAGCCTGCCTGAATCCGTATGCATTATTAGCGACCGTTCATATGTGCCTATGCGTTTTCTTGCCGAGCAGTTTGGTATGAATGTAACATGGAATGAAAATCTTAATATTGCAGAGCTAAATAGTAATTAATCGTGTCAAATTATACAAATAATCGTTTTACATATTGACAATATTGTCAAAAGGTAATATACTATATTATATTCCTATAAGGATAAAACAAATAAAGGAGATATTGTAAACATGAATTTAAAAAAATTACTAATTGCAGCAATTACAGGCGCTCTTCTTATAAGCGGCTGTTCAACAGGCAGCAAAACAGCTATAAAGGTAGGTGACGTAAATATTACCGATCAGGCAATTAAATTTACAACAGAGCATTTAATAGGTACATCTGACACTTCTATCGCTGTCGAGGCATTGCAGACAAGCTATCTTACAAAGGAGATTGCTGACAAAATGGAAATTTCTCTTGACGAGTCAGAGGAAAAAGCTATACAAAAGCAAGTTTCTTCCTTTAAAGCCAATGAAGGCGGTAAATCAGCCGGTGACAAACTTTTGAAAAAGTATGGTCTTGACGATGATATTCTTGAAACAATATTAGCAAGCAGTATATATTCGCAGAAAATATTCGAACAGATTAACATAGAAGATGCAACTGATGAGGAGCTTCGCGAATACTTTAAAAACGACTATTTGCGTGCAAAGCATGTGCTGATTTCAACTCAGGATCCTCTTTCAGGTGCTGATGTTGATGCTGATAAGCTTGCTGAAGCAGAAGCAAAGGCAAATGAGGTTCTTGAAAAGGCAAAAAGCGGCGAAAACTTTGATGAATTGATTAAGGAGTACGGTGAAGATCCCGGTATGGAATCAAATACTGACGGATACTTCTTTACTGATAACGAAATGGTTCCCGAATTTGAAGAAGCTACAAAATCAATTCAGCCCGGTGAATTTACACTTTGTAAATCATCATTCGGTTATCACATAATTCAAAGACTTCCTATTGACGAAACAGACGAAAGCTTTGAAAAATTCTTCACAGAAAACAATGTTGCTATCAAATCAAGAAATGCAGCAAAGAAACAGGAAGAAGCTCTTAATAAAAAAGCTGAAGAGCTTGGTATAAAGGTAGAGGTTGAGCAGGATGTTATCGACTCTATTGTCATTGAAACACCTGCTCCGGCTGAAGCAGAATAATTTAATGTAAAAATCCGTATTTCTATCATGGCTAAAACACCATTGACAGAAACACGGATTTTTTTATATTTACAAATTTTCACAAACCCATGATAAAATTAACATAAGCGAAAAATTGCTCTTTCTATTTTGGGGTATATATTTATTTCTGCGCTTTTAACAGTGTGTCTGTATCTCCTAAAATATTTATTTTTCAAGGTTTTATGAGTTTTAGAGATAAAAGCTTGAATTTTATAAAGATTTAATGTATAATAGCAATAAAGCATTATTTTTACAAGGAGGAAGGAAAATGGCTAAGTTTAATTTTGAACCTAAAGGAGTATGTTCATCCAATATAGAATTTGAGCTTGACAACAATATCATAAAAAATGTCCGTTTCACACGCGGATGCAATGGTAATACACAAGGCATCAGCGCTCTTGTAGAAGGTATGAATGTTGACGATGTTATAAGCCGATTGAAAGGCACAAACTGCAACGGACGCGGAACATCCTGCCCCGACCAACTTGCCCGCGCGCTGGAGCTTGCCAAATCACAACTATAAAAATGTAATAAATTGAAAAATCTTCCATATAATATATTAGTATATCATGGGAGGTTTTTTTATTTTGAAAAAAATTATTTTTGCACTTATTTTAGTTATAGGCTTCAGCACAGTTTTTTTCTCCTTTAACAGCAGACAGACAATGGTTGGAGTTAAGCTATATTTTGTAGACTCGCAAATGCTGCGTCTGCTTCCGGTTGAGGTATATATTTCAGATACAAATCCGCAGAAAAAAGCACAAACCGTCCTAAACGAGCTTATACGAGGAAGAGATGATAACCCAAAAATACGACGTACTATTCCCGATATACACGGCTGTATGACTGTAAAGGTAAAAAACGAAACGGCTTATGTAAATATATCAAAAAAAATGGCAGAGGCTCATCCGGATGGACGCGAACTTGAGCTTCTGACCATTTATTCTATCGTCAATTCTCTTACGGGAATTGAAGGGATTTCAACAGTTCGTTTTACTGTCGATCATGAAATTACAAAAGATTTTATGGGATATATTGATATGCGTGAAACATTTATTCCCGATTACTTTATATGATACACCAAAACCGCTATACAAATTCCGAGCAGAGCGCCTGCAAATACCTCAATAGGAGAGTGTCCAAGTAATTCTTTAAGCGTTTCCTTTTCTGATTCCTTGGTGCTGTCCCGTTTCATAATTTTGTTAAGTATTCTCGCATGCTGTCCCGCCGAACGGCGCACACCACATGCGTCATACATTACAACAAAGGCCATTACTGTGCATATTGCGAATGCAACAGAAGAAAATCCCTCTTTAAGACCTACTGCCACAGCCATCGAAGAAACTATTGACGAATGTGAACTGGGCATACCTCCAGAGCCGATTAGTCTTTTGAAATCTAAATTTCTCTGTTTTACGAAAACAAGAATAAATTTAATCAGCTGCGCTGCAAACCATCCCAGAATTGATGTCCATAATACAAAATTTGATCCCAATTCTTTAATTAATTCCACTTAAAATTCCCTCTCTCATTTACTTCTATTTATAAGATAATCGGTAAGACGCTTTAAAAATTCCGCTCTTTCACCGAAAATACAAAGCGCGTCTATCGCTTTTTTTGAATATTTCTCGACAAGCTCCTCAGATTTTTCCAATCCAAGTAGCTTTACATATGTGTTCTTTCCGGATTTCTCATCACTGCCTATAGGTTTACCAAGCTCTTGCGCATTTCCGGTAACATCAAGAATATCATCTCGTATCTGAAAAGCCACTCCTAAATTTGATGCGAACTCATCAACCGCCTTTATTTCATCGTCATCTGCTCCTGCAACAACTGCTCCCACAACACAAGAAGAACGAATTATTGCGCCTGTTTTTAAAAGATGAATATATCGCAGCTTATCAATATCAATGTCCTTTCCTTCACTCTCAATATCTACAACCTGACCGCCTATCATGCCCTCCGTACCTGATGACAACGCCAAAATTGATATTGCCCTCATAGCATTCGGTACGTCCTTTCCATACTCCGAAACCGTTTCAAAAGCCTTATTTAATAAAGCATCACCTGCAAGAATAGCCGTTGCTTCTCCGAATTTTATATGATTAGTTGGCATTCCGCGACGCATATCGTCATTATCCATCGCCGGTAAATCGTCATGAATAAGCGAATAAGTATGAATCATTTCCATCGCACAGGCAAACGGCATAACATCATCAAGGATTCCGCCGCACATTCTGCAAACCTCTGTCATCAATATCGGTCTTAATCTTTTTCCGCCCGCAAAAACACTATACCGCATAGCCCGGTATATGACGCTTTGACTGTTATCCTTTTCAGGCAAAAACTTTTCAAGCGCATTATCTATTATTTTTATCCTATCCTTTAATTCATTCTTCATGTCTGCCTCCGA
>JALEPO010000014.1 GCA_022768695.1 Clostridia bacterium | reverse complement strand
GAAGCAAAGGAAATCCTTGCTGACCTTAAAGAAAATCTTTCTTTAACAGGTCTTACAAATGTCAGAATAATTAACAGATATGATGTTTCCGGTGTAAGCGACGAGGAATATCAGAAGGCGAGAAATCTTATCTTCTCAGAGCCGCCTGTTGATAATGCTTATGACGAGGAAATCACAATAGACGAGGGCAAGGTGTTTGCGGTTGAATTTCTGCCGGGACAGTTTGACCAGAGAGCGGCATCTGCGGAGGAGTGTATTTCAATCCTGACACAAAAGGAGCGCCCGACAGTACGCAGTGCAAAGGTGTATGTGCTTATCGGCGATGTTTCGGACGCAGAGGTTGAAGCAGTAAAGAAGTACGTTATAAACCCTGTTGAGGCGAGAGAAGCAAGCCTTGAAAAGCCGTCTACACTTGTTATGGAACAGGTTGTTCCGGACGATGTTGCGACGGTTGACGGTTTTATAGATATGGACAAGCCCGCAATGGAGGAATTTCTTGCAAAAATGGGCTTTGCAATGGATATAGACGACCTTGAATTCTGTCAGAAGTATTTTAAGGATACAGAAAAGCGCAATCCTACCGTTACGGAAATGCGCATGATTGACACCTACTGGTCAGACCATTGCAGACATACCACGTTTTCCACTAAGATAAATGACGTAAAGATAAATAACGGCAAGTATGCCGATGTCATTGCTGCAGCATATGAGGAATACAAGACGGCAAAGGCTGATTTGTACGCTCCCGACAGAGATACCTGCCTTATGAATATGGCGACAATTATCGTAAAGCAGCTTAAGAAAAAGGGACTTTTAAAGGAGATAGACGAGTCGGAGGAAATAAATGCCTGCTCAATCGTTGTTCCGGTTGACGTAAACGGTAAGGATGAAGAATGGCTTATCATGTTCAAGAACGAAACACATAACCATCCGACAGAAATCGAGCCGTTTGGTGGCGCGGCAACGTGTCTCGGCGGCGCAATCCGTGATCCATTATCAGGCAGAAGCTATGTATATCAGGCAATGCGCGTAACAGGCAGCGGCGACCCGAGAGTGTCACTAAAGGATACCCATGCCGGCAAATTAATGCAGAGAAAGATTACAAAGGGCGCGTCCTCCGGCTACAGCTCATACGGTAACCAAATCGGTCTTGCGACAGGTCAGGTACAGGAAATTTACCACGAGGGATATGTTGCAAAGAGAATGGAAATCGGCGCTGTTATCGGTGCTGCTCCTAAGAAGAACGTAATTCGTGAAGTACCGTCAAAGGGTGATGTTATAGTTCTTTTGGGCGGAAGAACCGGTCGTGACGGTATCGGCGGCGCGACAGGCTCATCAAAGGCTCATGACGAAAAGAGCGTTGTTACCTGCGGCAGTGAGGTGCAGAAGGGTAATCCGCCTGTTGAAAGAAAGATACAGAGATTGTTCAGAGATGAAAAGGTTACAACGCTTATAAAGCGCTGTAACGACTTCGGCGCGGGCGGTGTATCAGTTGCAATAGGCGAGCTTGCGGACGGACTTGTTATCGACCTTGACAAAGTACCGAAGAAGTATGAGGGACTTGACGGCACAGAGCTTGCAATAAGTGAATCACAGGAAAGAATGGCTGTTGTTGTACGCGCGGAGGATGCTGAAAAGTTTATTCAGTATTCAAATGACGAAAACCTTGAAGCTACAAAGGTTGCCGTTGTCACAGACGAAAACAGACTTGTTATGAAATGGAGAGGTAAGACAATCTGCGACATTTCAAGAGATTTCCTTAACACAAACGGCGCTACAAAGAATACCGATATTGAGGTTGTACTTCCTGATGAAAATAAGAGCTTTTTCAAGCAGGAGGTCGTTACAGATGTAAAGGCTAAATGGCTTCAGACTCTTTCAGACCTTAACGTATGCTCACAAAAGGGACTTTGCGAAAAGTTCGACTCTACAATCGGCGCAAACAGTGTGCTTATGCCGTTCGGCGGCAAGTATCAGCTTACACCGTCAGACGGTATGGCTGCTAAAGTTCCTGTGCTTGGCGGCGAAACAAATACGGCGACTGTTATGACGTTCGGATATAATCCTGATTTGTCAAGCTGGAGTCCGTATCATGGTTCAACCTACGCAATAGTTGAGTCTGTTTCAAAGGCTGTTGCGCTTGGTGCTGATTATAAGAAGATATATCTTACATTCCAGGAATACTTTGAAAGGCTTGGAACAGATCCAAAGCGTTGGGGCAAGCCGTTCGCGGCACTTCTTGGCGCGTACAGAACACAGCTTGAATTAGGTATTGCTGCAATAGGCGGTAAGGACTCAATGAGCGGCTCGTTCAATGACCTTGACGTACCTCCGACGCTTACATCATTTGCTGTTGCTCCTGTAAAGGCAGATAAGGTAATTTCACAGGAAATCAAGAAAGCAGGCACAAAGCTTGTAATGTTTACTGTTAAGCGTGACGAAAACGACTTACCTAAGTTTGATGAGCTTAAGAAGATGTACGACACAGTACACCGACTTATCACCGACGGCAAGGTGCTTTCGGCAAGTGTTGTAAAGGGCTTCGGTCTTGCTGAAACTGTTTCAAAGATGGCGTTCGGTAACATGATTGGTGTTGAGTTTGATAAGAATATCACTAATGACCGACTGTTCTATGCGCCGCTTGGCTCAATCGTTCTTGAGGTTGAAGAAGATATTGACGGTGCTGTTACCATTGGTACAACAGGCGGAAATGCGTTGAAGATAAACGGTGTTGAAATTACGCTTTCAGAGGCGGCTGACGCATGGAAGAAGCCTCTTGAAAAGGTATTCCCGACAAAGGCAGGACACTTTACAGAGGAGCCGCAGACCTACAGCTACGACAAGAGAAATATTACAGTTGCGACAGAAAAGTTTGCAAAGCCGAGAATATTCATTCCTGTATTCCCGGGTACAAACTGCGAATATGACACAGCGAGAGTATTTGAAAAGGCAGGCGGTGTTGCAGACGTATTCGTTGTAAGAAATCTGACAGGTGACGATGTTGTTTACTCAATGAAGGAAATGGAAAAGAGAATTAATAACTCACAGATTGTAATGATTCCGGGCGGATTTTCCGGCGGTGACGAGCCGGAGGGAAGCGGTAAATTTATTGCGACAGCATTCCGCAATCCGCTTGTAAAGGATGCGGTTATGAATATGCTTAAAAACCGCGACGGTCTGATGCTTGGTATCTGTAACGGCTTTCAGGCGCTTATAAAGCTTGGACTTGTGCCATACGGCGAAATCCGTGACCTTGACGATAATTCACCAACGCTTACATTCAACACGATCGGCAGACACGTTTCATGTATGGCAAGAACAAGAATTGCGTCAAACAAGTCACCGTGGCTTGCAAACGTGAACACTGGTGATGTGCACACAATAGCTCTTTCACATGGTGAGGGACGCTTTATCGCATCACCCGAGCAGGTGGCGGAGCTTGCGGCAAACGGACAGATTGCAACGCAGTATGTAAACCTTGAGGACAAGGCAACATACGATATAGACTGGAACCCGAACGGCTCGGTATCTGCTATTGAGGGTATAACAAGCCCTGACGGCAGAGTACTTGGCAAGATGGGACACAGCGAACGTATCGGCGAAAACATAGCATTCAATGTTCCGGGTAATAAGGATCAGAAGCTGTTTGAAGCAGGTGTTAAATATTTTAAATAATTTTAGAAATACAAAATATCCGACTGTATATTGCAGTCGGATATTTCAATAGAGTGTAGAAAGGACGAATTGTTTTTGAAACCAAAATTAGGAACAGTATTTCCGAAAATTACGGACACTGAAATATCAAATCTCACTATAGAAAAAATAAGTGTATCAAAAAATAAACGCAGCATGAAGCTTCTTTTGGGACAGGGAACATCTCGTGAGCTTATGGATAAAGCTGCTGAGGCAGTAAAAACAGCGTGTGGCTTACATGATATTGAGGTTAAAGAAGCAAATAGCAGTGATATTGAATATGAGCGTAAGCACAATGTTATGATATATGAAGTTGACAACTCACATGAAGCTGAGAATATCGGTCGTGCCGCGAATCAGATAAAGGTTATCGGCAAGGCGAATGTAAGCGAGATGCTTTACGGCAGACCTATTCGCGACGATATAATTTCAATTTCCTCTATTAACGAAAATTCAGGACGTGTTACTTTTTCAGGGAAAGTCTTTGGATTGGACGAGCGTGAAATTAAGTCACGGAAAACAGAAAAAGAGTATCATCTTGTAGTGATGGATATAACTGATATGCATGATTCTATATCGGCTAAAATGTTTATAGATAAAACTGAAGATGATGAAGTGTTTAACAAGCTTTACGGAAAAATAAAAAAAGGTGTTAAAAGCGGTGGGATATATGTTGCTTGCCGTGGCAAGGCGCAATATGATGATTATGCAAAAGAAGTTGTTGTAATGGTAAATGATATTGGAGAAATTGACGCGCCGCCTATACGCCGTGACAATGCAGATAAGAAGCGAGTCGAGCTTCATATGCACACACAAATGTCAACTATGGATGGTGTATCTTCTGCAAAAGATTTAATTAACAGAGCAATTTATTGGGGACACAGCGCAATTGCGGTTACAGACCATGGAGTGGTTCAGTCGTTCCCTGATGCGATGAGTGTTTCAAATCTAAATGAAAAGATAAAAATCCTTTATGGACTTGAAGGCTATCTGATTGATGACAGTAAAAAAATTGTGTATGATGCGTCTGATGAGAATTTGGACTCGCCGTTTGTTGTTTTTGACATAGAAACTACAGGACTAAATAACAGAAAAAACAATATAACTGAAATAGGTGCCGTCAAGGTTGAAAACGGCGTTATAGTTGATAAGTGGTCAACCTTTGTGAATCCGTGTCAGTCTATACCTCGTAATATTGTAGACCTTACAGGTATTACCGATGAAATGGTTAAGGATGCGCCTAAAATTGAAGAAGTGCTTGGAGAATTTTTTGAGTTTTGCAAGGGGTGCGTTCTTGTGGCGCATAATGCCGCGTTTGATACGGGCTTTATTAAGGTTGCCGCAAAAAAACATAGCTTTAATTATAATTTCTGCTGTCTTGACACATTGATTCTTGCAAGGTGTATGTATCCCAATCTGCCAAATTTCAAGCTTGATACACTGGCAAAGCATCTTAATGTTATACTGGATAATCATCATCGAGCCGTTGATGATGCAAAAGCAACGGCTGACGCATTTGTTAAAATGATTGCCGAGCTTAAAGAACAAGGAAAATATCAGCTCGCATCACTTAATACTGAATTTGATGTACGCAGCGCTTCGAAAAAAAACAAAGCGTATCATATTATAATTCTTGCAAAAAATCAAAAGGGACTGAGAAATATATATGAGTTAGTTTCGGCATCGCATCTGAACTATTTTTTCAGAACCCCCAGAATACCGCGAAGCTTGTTGGAGGAAAAAAGAGATGGGCTTATTCTTGGCTCTGCGTGTGAAGCGGGTGAACTTTTCAGAGAGATGATTGACGGAAAGAGTGATGAGGAGCTTAAGGAAACCGTTGATTTTTATGACTATCTTGAGATACAGCCGATAGGCAATAATGCCTATATGAAAACGGATTTCAAGCATCCTAATGTAAATACAGACGAGGATTTACGCAATTTGAACCGTCGGATAGTGGCGCTTGGAGAAAAGTATAATAAGCCTGTGTGCGCAACCTGTGATGTGCATTTTCTTGATAAGGAGGGAGCGGATTACAGAAAAATACTTATGCATTATAAGGGCTTTAAGGATGCGGATAATCAGGCTCCGCTGTATTTAAGAACAACAGATGAAATGCTTGAGGAATTTTCCTATCTCGGAAAAGAAAAAGCATTTGAGGTAGTTGTTACGAATACAAATAAAATTGCGGACATGATAGAAAATGTGCGTCCTATACCTGCTGAAAAATGTCCGCCTGTAATTGATGGCGCCAAAGAGGGAATAGTAAACGATTCAATTAACCGTGCGAAGGAAATATACGGTGATCCTTTGCCGGAAATTGTACAGAAAAGATTGGATAAGGAATTATATTCCATAACTACATACGGTTTTGCGGTTATGTACAGAATAGCGCAGGAGCTTGTACGTCATTCGCTTGAGGACGGATACCTTGTTGGTTCAAGAGGTTCTGTAGGTTCATCGTTTGTTGCGTATCTGTCGGATATAACAGAAGTTAATTCGCTTCAAGGGCATTATATTTGTCCTAACTGTAAGAATGTTGAATTTATGGAATCAGAAATAGGTTTGTCCGGCTGTGACTTACCGGACAAGGTTTGTCCGAAATGTGGAACGCAGTACAGAAAGGACGGACACGATATACCGTTTGAAACCTTTCTTGGCTTCAAGGGCGATAAGGAGCCGGATATTGACCTTAATTTTTCCGGTGTATATCAGCCAACAATCCATAAATATACGGAAACATTTTTTGGAGAGGGTAAGGTATTCAGAGCGGGAACGATAGGTACCGTTGCCGAGAAAACGGCTTTTGGGTATGTAAAGAAGTATTGTGAAGAAAAGAATCTTACAATGCGCAATGCCGAAATGAAACGTCTTGCAAAGGGCTGTGAGGGAGTAAAGCGTACATCAGGACAGCATCCGGGCGGTATTATCGTTGTACCTTTTGAAAACGATATACATGAATTTTGTCCTGTACAGCACCCTGCGGACGATCCTAATTCAGATATTATAACCACTCATTTTGATTATCATAAAATTGACCAAAACTTGCTCAAGCTTGATGAGCTGGGGCACGATGATCCGACTGTTATAAGAATGCTTGAGGATATAACGGGAGTTCATGCGCAGGATATTCCTATAGGTGATCCTGAAACTATGAGTTTGTTCACGTCCAATAAGGCCTTGAAGCTTCTGCCGGGAAAGGATATAGGAACATCGCTTGGAACCTATGGAATCCCTGAATTTGGTACAAAGTTTGTGCGTCAGATGCTTGAGGATACAAAGCCAACAACGTTTTCGGAGCTTGTAAGAATTTCGGGACTTTCACATGGTACCGATGTGTGGCTTGGCAATGCGCAGGAGCTTATAAGAGAGGGAAAGTGCGACTTGTCACATTCAATTTGTGCCCGTGACGATATTATGATTTATCTTATATCCTGTGGTGTAGAGGAGGAACACTCGTTTAAAATAATGGAGATGGTTCGTAAGGGTAAGGGACTTACTCCGGAATACGAGCAGGAAATGCGGGATAATAACGTGCCCGATTGGTATATTGAATCCTGTAAAAAAATTAAGTATATGTTTCCAAAGGCTCATGCGGCGGCATATGTTATGTCAGCATTCAGAATAGCGTATTTTAAGGTGCATTATCCAGAAGCATTTTATATTGCGTATTTTACTGTTCGCGCAGATGATTTTGACGCTTCAATAATGGCAATGGGCGAGGAAAGAGTGCGGGAGGAAATTCGTTCGATTAACGCTAAAAAGAAAGACGGAACAGTTACTCCCAAGGAAGAAAATCTGATTCCCGTACTTGAAATATGCGTTGAAATGTACGCAAGAGACATTAATTTCATTCCGGTGGATTTATATAAGTCACACGCTACAGACTTTTTGCAAACTGAGGACGGTATATTGCCGCCGCTGAGCGCTTTGCCGGGACTTAGCGAGAACGATGCTCTTAGCATTACTAAGGAAAGAGAAAACGGTGAATTTAGAAATGTAGAGGATTTACGGCTTCGCACCGGCATTGGTAAAAATCCGCTGAATATCCTTGAAGAAAACGGCTGCTTTGATGATTTGCCCGATGCGGATCAGGTATCGCTGTTTGATTAAGGTAGGACAAACAAGCAAAATTCTGTTTTCGGGGCAGTGTGTAAAGAGTTAATTGTATAAATAAAATCCGATGGGATTATCTTATCTCATCGGATTTTATATGCAGCTATTCTTCTTTGTTATTGTCGATATAGCCTGAAATCTTTTCGATAGTGCGTATAGGAGCGTCCTGAGCCGTGCCCCAGGGCATATCCTTGTTACGGTAATCAAATTTCAGTGTAAATTTATGTATATCATCCTGTATTCGCGCAAGCTCTGATTTTTGCTTTTTATACAGTGCGGCAATAAACTGAGCCGCCTTAGCGTC
>JALEPO010000012.1 GCA_022768695.1 Clostridia bacterium | reverse complement strand
TGGTGCGATTGTGTATTCATACAAACCGCTCCCGGATTCAGAGGAGAGGATATACGATAAGATTTCGGATATATGTATTTCGATGAAGGCTGTGGATTATCTGAAAATGCCGGAGCGGATTGATAATATAGTCGAGGTCAGTATGAACGAGAAGGAAATGGCACAGTATGAAAAACTGAAAACTCAAATGCTTCTCCCGTTTGCAGATGGTGACATTGATGCGGTAAATGCCGCAAGCCTTAGCAATAAGCTAATGCAGATGGCAAACGGTGCCGTGTATGACGAGTTCGGAGCAGTAAAGGACATACATACACGAAAACTCGATGCACTCGAGGACTTAATCGAGGCGGCGAACGGAAAACCTGTGCTTGTGTTCTATAACTTCAAGCACGATAAGGATAGAATTGTGAAACGGTTCTCTGTGCGTGAAATAAGCACCGAGGCGGATATACGGGATTGGAATAACGGCAAGATACAGATTGCAATAGCACATCCGGCAAGCACAGGACATGGGTTGAATTTGCAAAACGGCGGTAACACAATAGTGTGGTTTGGACTAACGTGGAGTTTGGAGTTGTATCAGCAAGCCAATGCAAGGCTGTATAGGCAGGGACAGAAGGACACGGTTGTCATTCACCACATAGCTACAAAAGGAACTATTGATGAAAATGTGATGACGGCTTTAAAGACAAAAGATGTAGGACAGTCCGCACTCATGGATGCGGTCAGAGCACAGATTGGAGGAACGTGATGAACGGATATGAAAAATTAGCGGAGGCTATTATATTACAGGCGGTTAAGGATTACAGAAAAGCGTTAAAGCATGACGAACGAGGACGCAAGCGTGAAATCGAGCGGTTCTTTCGTTCGAGCTGGTTTTCAATTTTGACCAATCTTTCCGGCGAAATGCTTATACGAAAATTAAGAGCGGAAGTGAAGGAGGTTGTTATAAAATGACGGCAAAGGAATATTTAGAACAGGCACGATACCTTGATATGCGGATTGATTCAAAACTTGAGCAAGTATCGGCATTAAATGAATTGGCAGAAAAATGTACTGCTGTTATGACAGGTATGCCGCACAATCCGAGTAAAAACACATCGCAAATGGCTGATACTATTGCAAAAATCATTGATATGGAAAATGAAATAAATTCGGATATTGACAGGCTTGTTGATTTAAAAAATGAGATTGCTGAAATTATAAACTCTATTCCAAACAGCGAATACAGAACTGTACTTGAAAAAAGATATTTATGTTTCAAGCATTGGGAAGCTATCGCAGTTGAAATGGGTCGTTCTGTAAGGAGCGTATTTCGAATACATGACAATGCACTGAATATTTTGAAAAAAACTTTAAAAAATTAAAAGTTGGCAGTGTTTGTCACTTGATTGTAAAGTCAAGTGTGTTATAATGGTAGTATGAAATATTATCGAGAGTCGGTGTAATCACATCGGCTCTTTTGTTTTAAGGAGTGAAACAAATGCCGTACAGACCAAAAACACCGTGCCGACATCCCGGCTGTGCAAAACTGATTGACAGCGGTAAGTATTGCAGTGAGCATTTGCCTCTGCACCCAGAAGTAACGAAGTCAGCGAGCAAGCGAGGCTACAACTCGAAGTGGCAGAGTAAGCGAAAGCTGTTCTTGAAGAAACACCCGCTGTGCGAAAAGTGCAAAGCTGAGGGCAAATACATAGAGGCAACAGTGGTCGATCACATCGTTCCGCACCGTGGTGACGAGCGTCTGATGTGGGACGAGAATAACTGGCAGGCATTTTGTAAGCCGTGCCACGATAAAAAAACAGGAACGGAAGACAGTACACCTACATATCGGTACTGAAATCCGTCCTGAATATTATTTGTTAAATAAATCGCTGTGAGTACCTGTTCTTGAAAGAGTTAAAACAAGAATGTCATTTTCTATACGATAAATCAATAACCAATCCGGTTCTATGTGACATTCGCGGTAACCTTTCCAGTTACCGCTAAGTTGATGGTCGCAATATTCTTCCGGGAGCGTTTGACCTGCGGCAATCATGCGGATTACATCATCTATTTTATCAATGTTTAATCCGCGTTTCATTGCCAGCTTATAATCTTTTTTGAATCGAGAAGTCCAAATTACCTGTAAGCTCATGATTTTAATTCCTTCAAAGCATCCTCAACATCATATCGTTTTGTTGAAGGGTCACTAAGCAGACGTTCTGTTTCGAGCATAGCAGCGATTGTTTCTGAGTTTGGTGTGTTGATAGTTATGTTAAATGGGATACAGCCTTCTCTTACCGCTTGACGAAGAAAAATGTTAAAAGCTGTGGTCATATTCATACCAAGCTGAGAAAAGAGCGTGTCAGCCTGAGCTTTCAAATCACTGTCAATACGGAAGCTTACATTTGATACGTTTGCCATAATAATCAGCTCCTTTATAAATTATATATTTTTCATAATAATTATAATACATTAAAACGCTGATGTCAAGCATATAAAATGCAAATTGCGTTTTATATGTTAT